>DASWDH010000018.1:0-5303 GCA_036395495.1 Polyangiaceae bacterium | reverse complement strand
TTTTCACAAGGAGGCGGGTGGGCGGGGAGATTTTTTTGGTTTCATGCGTTCGGCAGCCCAGCCTCAGCGAGATCAATCAACCTAAAATCCTCACCGTCTCCCCGTCTCCCTGTGAATCCGACCCTAACTGACGGCAGCAGCCGGCAGAGGGACGAGGTCGACGTGAAGCACGTCGGCGCAGCGGGCGATCTCGGTGAGGCATTGCGCCGTCGGGCGGGTATCGAGACGGAGCTTGGCGCAGGCGGCGACGGCGCCGTCGAAGATCGTGTTGGACACTTCTTCGACGTTGATTTCGTGTTGCTTGATCACCGAAAGGACGCTGGCGAGCACCCCCACACGGTCGAGGTGGCGAACCACCAGTTGAAACTGCGCAGGTGATATCGCGCCGACATTGACGACGTTCGGCACGTACCCTTCGACGAGGAACGAGCGCACGATGCGCACCGTCTCGCACGCGATGGCGTCCTGGGCCTGCTCCGTCGAAGCGCCAATGTGCGGCGTTGCGTAGACGCCGGGAAGCCCGAGCAGCGGCGACGTGATGGGACCCTGCGATGCGGCCGGTTCGCCTTCGAGCACGTCGATGCCGAGCCGAAGCTTCTTCTTGGGCACGAGCTCGAGGAGCGCGGCTTCGTCCACGAGCTCGGAGCGTGCGGTATTGATCAGCGTCGCACCTTCGGGGAGCGCGTCCAAGATCTCACGATTCACGATGCGGCGGGTGGCGCCGCTCAGAGGAAGATGCAGCGTCAGAATGTCGACACGCGCGGCCAGCTGCTCGAGCGAGCTCGCGTAGACGACGCCGAGCTCCCGCGCCTTGTCGGGTGTGAGGCTTCGTGACCACGCGTGGGTGACGAGACCGAACGCGCGCGCACGCGCCAGCACCTCGCGGCCGATGGAGCCGAGCCCCGCTATCCCGAGGACCTGACCCTGGATTCCCTTGGCTTTGCTGAATTGACGCTTGTCCCAGGCGCCCGAGCGCAACGCGAGGGCGGCATCGGGAATGCGCCTGTCGAGAGCGAGAATGAGCCCGAGGACGAGCTCCGCCACCGCCGCCGCATTTTTGCCGGGACAGTTCGCGACGTAGATGCCGCGGCGGCTGGCAGCAGCCACGTCGATCGTATTCACGCCGGCCCCTGCCCGCACGATCAAGTTGAGGCAGTTGGCGGCGCCGATGACATCCGCGCTCACCTTCGTGGAGCGCACGATGAGAATACCAATCTCGCCAATCGCCTCACGCAGCGCCGTTTCGTCGAGCCCAGGTCGATGCTCGACGTCGAGGCCGAGCGCGCGCAACTCGCTCATCGCGCTTTCGGGAAGGGGGTCGACGACGAGCACCCGCATCGGTCGTACGAGAATACAACGAAACCGTCTCGGCGCGGCTCCTTAGCATTACTGCGTCAGATCCTCGCTACCAGATCGTTTCATCGGAGTAGCCATAAGCCAACTAAAGTACTGACCGGACAGGCGGAACTGGCTGCCGGCGAAGCTGCAGAGGCGAGGCCTGACGGCCGTTGCCGTTTGATGCCAACTTCCGACGGCCTCGCCGTAACTCTACCTGGCCGACATGCGGCAATTGCTGATCGTGATCTGTCATGGCCAAGATCTGACACAGTAATGTTACGGCACTTCGTGCTCGCGGTCGCCAATCCGCAGCCGCAGCCGGCCGTCCGGTCCTTCCCGCAAGAGAGGAGCGAGCGCCGTTTGCGCGTGACGCGAGAATTTGGCCTCGAGTTGACCACCTTTGACTCGGGCGTAGAGCGCGTCGCCGCGTCCGGTCCGCAGCGTCTCGGTTACCAGCGGCTCCTCGCTTTCGTCGGAGAGCTGGAGCAGCACCGAGTCCGGCAAGACGCGGAGCGCCCGCACGATGAAGGGTGCGTCATCGACCTGGAAGTACGTCCAGTCGTAACCGTTGGTGAGAATGAACCTGCCGTCGTCGGGGTGCCGGGCGATCCAACCGTGCAATGCCTTTTCGATCGCGGGATGGTCGACGCGCGCGCCGTCGTGCCAAAACTTGCCTTCCGCGTCGAGACGGATCGTGCTCTCCCGAGACGTGCCTGGAGGGGGAGCGAGCCGGTAGAAATCGGGATGATCGCCGGGCTTCATGCTCACGACTTAAGGCTCCCCTTACATCGGCGCCAGCGCCAGAGCGGCCCGAAAGCCGCGCCGAGCGGCGAAGATCGGCCTTGCTTGGATGCGCCTTTCGCTCGATCCTAGACCAATGCCATTGCTTTCGCGCATCCGATCGATGCTTCCCGCATTGGCAATATTGGGGGGTTGCTCGGTCATCAACCAGTTCGACGACGTCAAGGCGGGACCTGCCGGAGCGGGTGGCGCCCCGACAGCAGGGAGCGGAGGATCCTCGCCAGACGGCGGGTCCACGGGCGGCAACGGAGGAAGCGCGACCGGTGGCTCCGCTACGGCGGGTAGCGGCGGCACGAGCGACGCCGGACCCGATGCCACCGTCCGACTGCTGAACTGCCGTTTTGTCATCGGAAGTGCCACGGGTGGACACCGAAAACTCGACGACTTCTCTCAGATCCCCAACGCCAGCGAGCGAGTCCTCGCCGACAAGTTTTTCATGATGCCTACCGGCAACGGCACGTCGGTGCGCATTCTCACGCAACTGCGTGGACAACAGAATACTTACAGCGAGTATTTTGCCTCCGACACCATGACCGGGTTTCAGCCTCAACCGATCGTGTCGAACGGACGGCTGCTCGATGCCCACAAGCTGAATGTCTCCACGTCGGGCGCGCTCATCATCGAAACCACTTCCCCGACGATGGTCGAAGGGCCGCGGTTTCTGCTGCATACCTTCGACGACGCAAATGTCGGTGCTCAGCCCACGATCGCTGCCATCACCAACCCCGGCGCTCTCGGCACGAGCGGAAGCATCGAAGGCATTTTTTCGCCGGATCCTATGGGAACGTTTACCGTCGCCGCTTCGTTCAGCGCGACGGGCACGGTGTTTCAGGCGGCTGTCGGTATCGTCCGGCAACCGAGCCAGCCGATCCAACTGATCCCGCTCTTCCAAGACGCCGACAGCAACGTGGTGCGCCCCTCGAGCGTAGTGCGGGTAGCCGGTGGATCGAGCTACGCGTTCTATGGGGAGACCTTCCGCGGTCAACGCGAGTACGAAATCAAGTCCGACGGTACCGTCGGCCCGATGCGCGCATTGACGGGTACCGCCTCCGTGCTCCTCGCGAACATGAGCCTCTCCGGCAAGCTCGACGTGATGATGGGCGACGTCAATACGACCGCCCTGACCCTCAAGCTGCTGGTTGGCCAGTTCGATCTCAGCCAAGCGATGACCTTCGACGTGACCCAGCTGGTGACGGCCAAAGAAGCTTCGAGCATCAGCGAGGTACCGGTCGGAGCTCTTTCCGGATTCGTCGGCGATATCTTGTTGTTCGGGGGCCCCACCGGCTTGTCCCGCAAAGAGCTGTCGATCCTGTTCATCGACGCAATGGGTCGGGTCCGCGCCGAACAAAAGCTGGCCGACACGCCTGGCGAGGTCGCCAACGGTGTGGTGTTCCCACGCGGAACCAACACCGGCGTGACAGGCAACTATCACATCGCTTGGAGCGAAACGTTGCTAGACCCGGCCGGCCAGAAATACGACACGGTTTGGTACGATCAGCTCGAATGCCTCTGAAAGGACCAGGGAGAAAGTAGCCATGAAGCTGCGTGCTAGGTCTCGCTCCTTTTTGCCGTGGGCCCCCATGGCATGCGCAGCGGGCATCGCCTTCGGCGGCGCGAGCGGGCGCGCTCTGGCCGCCGATCCCCCGGTCACCGCCGAGGCGCGCTCCCATTTCACAGCCGGCGTCAACTTGCTTCGCGATCCGGATGGCGCGCGTTACGAGGAAGCCTATCGCGAGTTCAAAGCCGCCTACGCAGCCTCGCCTTCCTACAAGATCCTCGGCAACCTCGGGCTCTGCGCGATGAAGCTCGAGCGCGATGGCGAAGCGATCGAGGCGTATACGAAATACCTCGAGCACGCGAATGACCTCGATCCCGCCGAGGCCAAACAGGTGACGACCGACTTGCAGACGCTGAAAACCGGCCTCTTCAAGCTGACGCTCGTGCTCGATGCTCCCGGCGCCACGCTGAACGACGTCCGGATTCCGGTGCGCGGCGACCGGATGGTCAACCAATACGGCCCGCTGAAGACTTCTTCCACCATCGGCGTGCGTGCCGGCCACCATCAGATGACCGTTCGGCTCGCCGGGAGCGAAGACGTCACCTGGGAGTTCGAGGCCGCGGCGGGTGCCAGCGAAACCAAACAAATCCGCCCTCGAAAAGCGAACCAAGCCGGCGTGACGACCTCCGGTGATGCGAGCGCCGGGGCGGACAAGGGACCCAGCCGGCCGGTGCCCGCCGGCGTGTACATCGGGTTGGCAGCAGCGGGGGCGCTGGCCGCCGGTGGGGCCATCACCGGCATCATGGCGCTCGGGAAGAAAAACGATTTCGATGCGAAGAACGACGGTACGAACGCGGCAGCTGCGCAAGAGCTCTCCGATTCTGGCAAAACGCTGAACCTGGTGACCGATCTCCTCTTCGGCGGTGCCGTCATTTCCGCGGGAATCGCCGGCGTTCTCTACTTCTCACGTCCGCCCGCCACCGTAGGATTCACTTCCGTGCCCACGATCGCTCTCGGAAACGGCGGCGCCACGTTGGGTCTTTTGGGAAGCTTTCAGTAGCGTCAGCTCGCCAGGCGCTGCGACAAAAGTTTCTTGGTCGACATCGGGCCGCGCGTTACCGTATCTCGATGAAGCAAAAATTCTCCGTACGCGAGGTGAACGAAGCCAAGCTCGAAGCGCTCATCGAGACGATGTACCTCGCGGCGCATGCCGACGACGAGTTCACGGACGACGAGCGCGCGCATTTCGTTTCCAGCGTCGAATCGCTCACCGAACGAAGACTCGAAGGCGACAAGCTGGAAGAGCTTCTGCAGCGCTTCCAAAAAGACTATCGAGAGCGAGGGCGCAAACCGAGGCTCGTCGCCATACGCGCGCGGCTCGGTGACGAAAACTCGTGCAAGCTGGCCCTGGCGATGGCGATCCGCATGATCGCTGCTGACGGCGTGATCCGGACGAGCGAGCGGGATTTCATCATGGAAATGGCGGAGACGCTGGGCATCGACCGCGACGTCGCCGCTGATCTGATGAAAGAAATTGCCGGTTAACTGCTAGGGCTGTCCACCAGAAATTCGGCCATGTTTTGCGAATGCCGTCCTGTTCGGCGCCGGAGGCGCCGCGGGGGTGGGGCCCCATTCCGGACTTGCTCCGGTGGGCGCGGGGGCGGAG
>DASWDH010000017.1:0-12137 GCA_036395495.1 Polyangiaceae bacterium | reverse complement strand
AAGGCGCGAGCGCGGGGCCTATGGACATCACGGCACTGCTCGACGCCGAGCAGTTCGCGGCGATCAGCGCTCCGCCGGACGAGCCTCTTCTGGTGCTCGGCAGCGCCGGCAGTGGAAAGACGACCGTCGCGCTGCATCGTTTGGCTAGAATCGCCGCGCGAGATCCCCATCGTTATCCCCTTTCGCGGGTGGGCGTCGTGGTGCCGGAGGAAGGGCTCGCGCGTCTGTCGCGCCGCTTGCTCGAACCGCTCGGCGTGGGGGCGACCCAAGTCAGAACGCTCGACGCCTGGTCCTATGCCCTCTCGCGGCAAGTCTTCGGCGATCCGGTGCCGAGGGTGTGCATGGATCCCCCCGCACTCGTTTCGAGTCTCAAACGCCATCCCGCGCTCTACGACGAGCTGCGTGAGAAGTTCGCCGCTCTGAAGCCTGACAATCTTACATTGAAGCGGCTTCGGCGAAAGCTCGCCGATCTTCTTTCCGATCGGCCTTTTCTCGAAGGCGTCGTGGCCAAGTCGCGTGGAGATATCCCGCGCAGCGCCGTGCAAGAAACCGTGCGCCACACGATGCTGCAGCTCGCCGATCCCCTGGACAAGGAGCTCGCGTCCATCGTGGACAAGGAAAAGAAGCGGGCCATCGACCGTCGAGCCATCTGGGAGGGAACGCCCGACGAGCTAGCGGGAACGCTGGACATCGAGGATCTGCCGATCTTGCTATTTGTGCGAGCGTGGCGCGGGAGCATCGCCGGGCCGTCGATGGCCCATCTCGTCCTCGACGAAGCCGAAGATTTCGCGCTGTTCGAGCTCTTCGTTTTGGGCAAGCGTCTTGCGCAACCGAGGAGCGTGACCCTGGCCGGCGACGAAGCGCAGCAAACCTCGTCGAGCTTCGCGGGGTGGACGCGGTCGCTGGAGACGGTCGGTGTGGGCCATGCCGCGACGTGCCGTTTGTCGACGTCTTATCGGTGTCCCAGACCGGTTGCGGAGCTCGCGCGGCGCATCTTGGGTGCACTCGCGCCGGCCGGCGAAACACGCGCCGCGCGCGAAGGCGTTCCGGTGGGGACCTTCGCGTTTCCCACCGAACAGCAGACGGAGCTCTTCGTGGCGGGTGCCGTGCGCGACCTCATCGACCGAGAACCCCGTGCATCGGTCGCCATCCTCGCGCACGACGAGGAAACGGCGCTCCGGTTTTTCGAGCTTCTCCGAGAGCTGCCCGAGGCGCGGCTGGTCCGCCACGGCGAATTCTCTTTCGAGCCCGGCATCGACGTCACCGATGTCGACAATGCCAAAGGTCTCGAGTTCGACTACGTCATCGTTCCCGACGCGTCGCGCGACGCCTACCCGATGACCGACGACGCACGACGGCGGCTGCACGTCGCGATCACGCGCACGTCGCACCAGCTGTGGCTCCTTTCGGGCGGCGCCCCCTCGCCGCTCGTCCCCGAGCTCGCAGGGACGTAAAAGCCTCCGAAATCGAACGGTCGGCAGTATCGGCGTGTGTTGACAGCGGGCATCCGCAATGAGCAGATGTCGACTTGCCGAGGTGCCGCATGAACGCGAACGCTCTTAGCTTCGTTTCTTTCCATTGGATAACCGGTCCGGCGGTGGTGCTCGTCGGCGCCTCGTTGGCGCTCGCTTGTAGCGAAAGCGATGGCGGCGTTTCGCCGCAAGACGGGGGCGGCCTCGACCGAGGTGCAGCCGGCGCCAGCGGAACCTCGGGAACGGGTGGAGCGGGTGAAGGCGGGAGCGGCGGATCAGGGGGATCGCTCATGCCTTATCCTTGCGCCGGCGTGCGTCCCCCGAGTGCCGCCATCACCGATTTTTCGGGCACCGATCCGCGGGGAACGTGGGGCGACCCGTCGAGCGGATTTTCCGGCGGAATGTACGTCTACGGCGACGCGGATGGGGACTTGGCAGCGGACCTGACCGGGGTGGCGGACCTGGCCGCCAAGAACTTCCACGTGACCGGACAAGTCGGGACGTACTCCGGATTCGGAATCTATTTCAGTCAGTGTGCCAACGCGTCTCAATACAAGGGGATTTCGTTCAAGCTCACGGGCACGACGACCGGATCGATCGTTTTCTATTTGCTCATCAACGAAACGTCGCCGATCGATCCGATCAACATGATTGGCGCTTGCTCCTTCACCAGCGAACAGACGAAATACGTCGAGTGCGTCAATCCCTCGAAAGTCGTCACGCCGACCGGTAATGTCACGTTTCTCTTTAGTGATCTCACCGGCGGCAAGCCCCGCGCGCTCGATCCCGAGCAAATTCACGGCATGTCGTGGGCGCTCGTGTGGGCGCCGGGCGTTGTGCCGTATTCGGTCGACCTCAGGCTGGATGACGTCGCATTCGTGGGGGATGGCGCCCCGATGGCTGGCTCACCCGGCTCGGACTAACGCCGACGGTACGAACTACGGCGGCATCGTCGATCCTCACACCGTGACGGTGTACGAACAGGCGTTCGAGGCGCTCCGCTCACTCGGCTTTCGTGAAGGAGAAGCGCGAAATGCGCTCCAACGCGTTCGCGCAAACGCTCACGTCAGAGATACCAGCATCGAAAGCATCGTGCGCTCGCCCTGCTGGTTACAGCCCGCTAGGAGAGCTTCAACCGGCTTTCCCGCCCGCGCTTCCGCTCGCCGAGGCGCTTGCTTTCACGTCGACCGATACTTTGACGTTCGCTCGCACGTTGGCAGCTGCGTCGATCGCGCCCTTGAACGGGGCGGTGACACAACCGACCAATCGTGCGCCGGCGACCGCGTCGCCGCTCGACTTTCCGATCGCTTCGACGCTCCCCTGCAATCCCTCGACGACGGCATGGACGTTGGCCGCTGCTTTCTCCGCGCGCTGACCCATGCCGATGGCAATCTTGAGGACGATGGGGAGGTTCTTCTCGAGCGCCAAGCGGTAGGTGTTCGCCGCTTTGGCATCGGCGGCTCCCTTGATGCGCACGACCACGTTGGCCGGTTTGCACTCCATTTTCGCTTCCACCTTCGCGTCACAATGGGCCTTGCATTCCGCGCTCATTTTCGGCGGCGTTACTTCGCCGGTGCACTTGGGAGCCTTCATGGCGACCGAACAGGAGCCGGTGCAGGTGCCGTTGCATTGCGCCTTCGCGCGTAGCTCGCACCGGCCGCCGCACTTTCCTTTGCATTGCCCCTTGGCGTGGCTCTCGCATCGTCCTTCGCACGTCCCGCTGCAGGTGCCTTTCGAGTCTTTGCCGTCGCACTTGCCCACGCACTGACCGCCGCAGCTTCCTTTGAAGCTCGCTTCGCAGCTCCCTTCGCAGGTTCCGTCGCAGGTTCCAGCCGCGGACATGTCGCAGGATCCGGAGCACTCCCCACCGCAGGAGCCGGAAAGCTTGCCGGGCTCGCACTCGACCTTCGCGCTGCCCGGTTTCACGTTCGCATCGCACTGGGCAGCGCAATCGGCCATGGCGTTCATCGAAGCCGCGCAGTGGGGTGGGCTCGCCTCGAGCACGACGCGCGCCGACGCGCCCATTTTCGCGCGCGCGTCGTTCATCGCCCGGATCGCGGCGTGACAGGCCGCTTGACCGTCCTCGAAGCTCTCGTGGTTGCCGAGATCCTTTGCCAGGCCACCGCACCCGACTTTGAGATCGGCATCGATGCGATCGGCGAACGCCTTCAGTTCGACGGCGGCTCCGATCCCCGCCTTGAGCTTGTGGGCGGCGTCGGCCTTCAACTTGAACTCGTTCTCGAAGTCGACCTTCGCCACCGCGTCGGCACTGGCGAAATTCGGGCAGCTGCCGCCACCCGGCATTCCGGGAACTCCCTTGCCCCCGCATCCCGCGGCCGTCGCGAGAAAACCCGTTAGCGCGAGCAAAACGAAAAAGGGTTGGCCCTTCATGGATCCATGAGTGGGTGAGGGGTGCACGACAGCCTCTCGACGATTTGCATGAATTCTCCAATGCTCATATCGACGTGCTCGAGCGCGCGCCCGTACAACATGGCCGCGCGCACGCCGCGACCCTTGCGATCGGCTTCGGCGCGACGAAGCACGAACAACACCACGCGCTCTTTGCGCGTCAAACCGTCGCGTGCGTCGGGAAGGTCCTCGAACACGTGCCCAGAATAGCACCCCTCGAGGTAGGTCGACACGAACGACACACGGCCGATTGATCCCATCAAGATGCAAGGCGGGTGCTCATTCACGAGCGAAGAGTCGAAGTGGGACGAATGCGTCAGTCCGGGTACGCCGGTCACCCCGTCCGGAAATATCACGGTTCTCTGGAGCGATCTCACCGGAGGTAAGCCGCAGGCAGGCGATCCGGGGCAAATCCTCGCCTTCCAGTGGACCTTCGCGTGGGCGCCGTCGAATGCGCGGTACGCGGTGGACCTCACACTCGATGATGTCGCGTTCGTGGGCGACGGCACGTCCTTGGACGCCTCGGGCGACGGACGCTAGCCGTACAGTTCGTCGAGGCGCCCGGTGA
Source organism: Polyangiaceae bacterium (assembly GCA_036395495.1). Lineage (GTDB taxonomy): Bacteria > Myxococcota_A > Polyangia > Polyangiales > Polyangiaceae > DASWDH01. Next base: position 7,688 of record DASWDH010000017.1, on the reverse strand, counting down.
CGATCTCGGCATCGGCAGAATGGCCGAAGCGGTTGGTGGTGACGCCGAAGGCTTGGCAAATCGACACGAGAATGCGGTTGTTGGGGGTCCCGCCGGAAGCGCGACGAAGATCGAGGTAACGCCCCATCTTGAAGTGACCACCGCACCCGCCCGCGAGGAGCGTGGGCACGCTGCGCGAGCTGTGGCGGGCTGGATCGCCCATGTCGCTGGACACATAGACGATGACGTCATCGAGGATGCCCGCTTCGTCGAGGCGCTGCATCAGCCGAGCCACTTTGGAGTAGCCGTAACGATTCTGAACGGCCAGTGAGTGCCAGGTGGCGGGAGTGCCCGAATGCTTCTCGGTGCGCGCGTCGTAGCGGTGGACCACCTCGTTGTGAATGTCGTCGGGCAACTCGGCGAAGAGGTGGCTGCGCGTCAAATCGGCGAGAAAGACCGTGGCGAAACGCGTCAGATCACAGGCGAGCGCGCGAGCCAAGAGGTCGATCTGAAGGTTGGTGATCGTATCGAAGTAGGGTTCCCCTCCCCCATAGCCGCGCACTTTGGAGAAACGCGAGGGGTCCGGCGGGGGCGGCGCGGCGCACTTTCGCTCCACGGCGGTGAGGCGCTTTTCGATTTCGCGCAGGGCGCTCTGATGTTGCTCGAGCTTCGTTCGTTCGGAAGAGGGGGCGCGCTGCTGGAGGCGCGCCAGATCGTGCTGAACGACGTCGAGCACGCTTTTTCCGATCCGACGCTGCCGCTCCAGCTCCTCGCGGCCCGCGCCGGTGAGGGCACTTCCGAAGAGTTCGGCGAACGTTTGGGCCGGGTCGATCCACTTCGGAATCGGCGTCCCGCCCGCCGCGTAGCTGACATTCGCGCCGAGCGCCGACTGATCGTTGCCAACGGCGAGGACGACCGTGCTGTGCGGCGTATCTGCGCCGAGACCTTTTTCGACGGCGAGGTATTGGTCGATCGAGGCGTTTTTGCCGTCGGAGCCGCTGCCGGTCAGGATCGCCCGCGATCCGTCGTGGCCCGTGGTACCGACCGCAATGCCCGCGGAGAGGTCCACGCCGTCGAGGACCAAGATCCGGTCTTTGAAAGTCTTGCCGTGGGTCGCGGGATCGTCGAAGGGGCGCAAGATGGCGTCGGAGTAGGCGATGTCGAAGCCTTTGCGCGGCTGCCAGAGCTCGTGCGCGCGGCCGTGCGGCGTGTAGACGGCGACGAATCGCAGCGGGCGGCCCGAAGCTCCGACGGGGCGAGCGACTGGCGGGCTCGCCGTGCCGTCCGAACCGAGGCCGACGAGCGCACCCGTCGCGCCGAGAGCAGCAAGCAAGCTGCGTCGAGTAACACGACCGCAGGCGGGCCGAAGGCCTCGCCGAGTAACACGATCGATGCGGCTCATGGAGCACGCACCTCCCTCTCGATGAAGAGATCGCTCTTCAAGTAGACAACCAGATCTTCGAAGAGGCTGTCGCTCGAATCGGCCGGCAACGAGCGCCGTAGCTCCAAAAACTTCGCCTCGATGCGCGGATCGGATTGCGCGCTGAAGTAGCGAAACGCGTGGCGCGCGAAACACTCCGAAACGGCGGGCTCGCGGGCGAGCCATCGCGATAGCTCCAGGCTGTCGGCGAACGTTCGGACTTCGCCGCCGAGCTTCACCCGTGCCGCCGTGTCGATCTCCTTGCCGTTTTCTTTGGCGCGAGCCGCGCCCATCGCATCGAAGCCCTCGAACGTGTAGCCGAGGGCGTCGAGTGTGGCATGGCAGCTGCTGCAAGCAGCGTCCTCGACGTGAGCCGAGAAACGTTCGCGCGTCGTGCGCGCGCTCGTGGACGGCGGAATCTTCACCTCGATGCCGAGCTCGGCCGGACGCGGCACCTTGCTGCAGAGCAGCTTGCGCATGACGAAATCCCCGCGCTTGACCGGGCTCGTGCTGTCTTCGTGAGCGTGCGCCGCGAGAAAGCTCGCTTGCTGCACGAGCCCGGCCCGCCGCGAACCGGCCAGCGACGCGCGCGGCCCCCAGGTGCGCAGCTGATAGAAGCGGGCCATCGGAGGATCGACGGAAGCGAAGTTGGCGTCGAGCAGCGCGCGGATCGAGCCGCGGCCGTACACCATCGCTTCGTCGACGAAGGCGGACGTTTCGGCGAGCATCCGAGGTTCGAGGGCTTCGTAGCCGGGAAAGAGCTGCTCGTTTTTGGCGGTGAGCTGCAAACCGTCGACCTCCAACCATTCCAAGACGAAGCGGCGGAAATGGTGGCGCGTCTCCGAAAGGCCGAGTAGCCGCCGTGCGTGCGTTTCGCGCCCATCGGCGGAGATGAGGGTGCCGGACGACGCTGCCGCGAGAAGCTCGTCGTCCGGCGGTCCGCCTCGCACGGCATAAGAGAGCGCCGACGCGATTTCGTAGGGCGTCAGCCTGGTGACGGTACCGGGCGGGCCACCTTGGCCGAGCTCGGTCACATAGAGCAGGTTCGGCGACTGAAGCACAATCGTGAGCACCACCTCTGCACCGCCGGCCAACCCCCGGCCATCGGCGGCGCCCGCGGTAAACGCGGCGCGCAAGTCCGAACGTTCGGCGGGGTCGAGAGGGCGCCGATAGGCACGCCGCCCGAGCGTATCGATCCACTCTTCTACACACGAGGGAGCGCCCGATTTCGCGCACGGGGCGAGGCGATCGAGCCGCTGTTCGACGGCGCGATGGGCGACCTCGCGCGCCACGGCCGCGAGCCGCTCGTTCCAGGCGGCCGGCACCGCCTGATCGGCGTTCACCGTGTAGCCCTCCTGGCGCACGTCCGGCGGTAGTCGCGCCGCGATATTCTCCGTCGCACCCACCAGCTCGCTCACCGTGCGCTCGTATTCGACGTTGCTCAAGCGGCGCACGCGTGCCGGGATCAAGTTCCCCTGCTGGGCGCGTTCGGCACTCCCCGGTGAGCGAGCGGGCGCCCGGTTGCATCCGGGCCCGAGCGACGCCGCAAGAAAAAGAGCGCCCACGGCTGCCGCCAGGTGCAGCCCGCCCATCGGTTTCAACGACCTTTCGGTGCTTTGGCCGGCTTGCCGGGTTCCGGCGGAGCGGCCGCGGGCGCATTCGCCTGCTGGGACGAGATGAACTCGATATCGTCGACCCAGAAGTCGGCGGGAAGGTCCTTGGTACTCACCGAGAAGTTCAAACCGAGAAGGCGCGTCGGATCGAAGCGGGCGTCGGTGCCCCAACCTCCCTGCTGCACCCGATCCCAACGCACGATGTAGTCGTCCCAACGGTCGGTCAGGTGCACCGACATGCCGTGCGAATCCCAGCACCGCTCGGTGCAAGTACCCCCATCATCGCGGGGAACGGTATCCGGTATGCCGAAGTTGACGCGGATGTCGCCCGGCCCTTTCGCGCGAAACTTGATGCCGGCAAAGCCCGACGCATTGAACGGGCAACGGATCCCCTTTTCCACCCAGCGGAACGTGGTCCCCCAGGTAGCGCCCCACTGCTTTTGGCCCTGTGCCGTAAGGTGGGCCGCGTAGATGTTGGACTTCGTCGCCTGAACCGAGGGCAACCGATCCGGCGCGAAGCTCCCGCTCGGAGAGATTTTCGAGCCGTCGGTGTTGTCGGATGCCGAAGACCACCAACCTTCGCGTTGGAATGCCTTGAAAGGCTTGGAGTCGCCGTCTTCGAAGTCGTCGATGAGCGGAGCGTCGCTCGCAGGGGACACACCGCCGCACGGTCCGGCTTGCGCCTTCCCCTTCTCGCTTTCCGCCGGCAGCGGCGTTTCCTTCGCCGCGGTGACCGTTGCGCCCTGTCCTCCAAAGACGGGCGGAGGGGCCGGCTTTTGACTGCATCCCGCCAAGCCGACGAGCGTGAATCCCACTTGAAAAACAAGACGGCTCAGGTTGCACATAGCAGCCGACTTTAGCGCCAAGCATTGCCGACGCAATCGCTTCGCGCACGTTCATTGGGATGAATAGTGAGAACGTATTCGCGCGCGTTATCGTGGAACGACTCCGTCGGCAGCGTTCGTTTCGCGCTCAAGAAGTTTCTTGTTCCGCCGAAAGGGAGGGGAGCTCATGGCATCTCGTTTGACTCGTTTCGCGATTGTATCGGCTTTCTGCGCGACGGTAGGGCCGGCGCAGGCTGCAACGGACTCCACGACCGATCCGGTCCTCGCCTCCGCGCCTGGCGGCGCACTCATGCGACGCAACCGCTTTCTCCCCTGGCGTCCCATCGAACGCGGCACACGGCTCTTGGCCGACTCGGAGCTGACCTGCCCGGGCGGTTGCACCCTACATACCTTCGACCACAACACGCTGACGCTCGATCCCGAGGCACGGGTCGCCATCGGTCAGCTGACGTTCGTTCCGATGGGAGGCGCAACGGCTGCCATCGGGCGGCGCTACGAGCTCAAGGAGGGGAGCGTCACCGCAACGGTGGCCGACGATCCCAAGCGTCCTCGTACGGTAGTGATCGGAACCCCGAAAGACGGCATCGTTGCGTTACGACCCGGCGAAGCCTACGTCGCCGTCAAGGACGGGCGGGCCGCCGCCGGGTGCATTCGTGGCGGCGCCCGCGTCAAGCAGGCCCATGTCGCGCTCGAGCTTCGCGCCGGCGAAGCGACTTTGCTGAGTGGGAACGGCTCGCTCCGTGCCCATGCGATGGTCCCCGCTCCCCTTTGGCAAGCGGCCACCGGGAAACCGAACGATCCGCAGCCGCTCGGCGTTGCCGTCGGCTCTCGAGGCGGAAGACCGGCGCTTGCATGGCAACCGGTGCAAGGAGCCACCGGTTATCGATTCCAGCTGGCGACCGACGCAGCTTTCACGAATCTGATCGACGCCGCCAAGATAGGCGCCGAAGAGCAGCATTTCACGGCAAAGAACCTCGCGCAGGGCGCCTACTTCGGCCGGGTCATGGCGCTCGATGCCGACGGTCTGTCGGGTGCCCCCTCAGAGCCCGCACCCGTTCGCGTGATCGCGATCGACCTGCCGGTGGGCGGCTTTGCCGGCGCGGAGGCTTCGACTCTCGTCGCTCCGGCGGGGTCCACGATCCAATTCTCCGATCGAACCAACCTCGAAATGGCCATCGACGATCACAGATTCGGGCCCGCTTCCGCGGATTGGACGGTCGACCGGACGGCGCACGTCGTGCGTCTGCGAGCGAAAAATGATTTTGGCCGCGAAACTTCGATTCTGGTCGCGCCGCGCGGGCTTCGCGCAGACGTCGAGCTTGGCTCGGCTTGGGCCCGCTGGCCCGCCGATCCGGTCGACATTTCGGTGACCCTTCTCGATCCGACCGGGGAGTTCGATCCCGTGCGGGTCGCCCCGGTCTTGCAGGTTCTGATCGGCGTCGAGCCGGTTAGCGTCGATTGGACGCGAGAAGGCTCGAAGCTGACCGCGCGGCTCGCGCCGCGCGCGGCGAGCCGCCCCGAAGTGGTGCGGGTCATCGTGCACGACCAGGACGGCGCCCTGCTCGGCCGTAATTTCCTGGAAATCGAACCGTCTCTACCGCCGCTTCCCTCGGCCCCGCAGCTCGCGCATCGCTAAGGGTTGCTCAGGGCGGCAACCAAGCATCCGCGCTCTCGCGCGTTCGTGGGCGAACCAAGGACGTTGACAGGTAGTGGAGACGGGGGTAGCAGTCACTCACAATATGACGTTCGACATATTTTCTGAACGCGGCGAGGATGGACCATGAATCAGATCAGCGCAGACAAGATCCACTACCTTCGAATTCCCAAAGGTCAGGGTGGCCGAGCCGAGATGGTCCGCATGGTCTACGTGCTGGCCGGCAAGCCGTATGTCGACGCCCTCTGGTCACGCGCCGAGACGGCCCAGGCCGTCGGCGGCAAGAATCCATTCAAGCAGTTTCCGTTCGTCGAGACGCCGAGCGGCCGGCATGTCTACCAAACGCTCGCGATCATGCACCACGCCGCGCACGGCACGCCCGCATGGCCGAGCGATCCGACTCGGCTCACCGACGCGCTCGCAGTGGCCGTCGGCGCCTACGACCTCTACCAAGCCTTCGGCGCGTTTGCCGCCGATGACCTCGTCGCGAAGAAGAGGTTCGAAGAAAAGCGCGCACCTCAGTACATTCGCGGGCTCGGCGAAATCTACGCCACGCGCTCGTTCGCGGCAGGCGACGTGCCGACGTTCGCTGATTGCATCGTGCACGAAGCCGTCGCCTGGTGCGTCCGCCGAAACGAAGCGAGCCGCACGCTCTTCGAAGCTAACGCCGCGCTCGGCGCCTTCTTCGATCGCTTTCGGGCGCTCCCCGCGATCCGTGAGTTCATGGCCCGTCAGGCCGCTGCACGCGAGAAGGACGACAGCGTGTGACCTGGTTCGCGCCGTAGCATCCTCCGCCCCGCTGCCCGAACCTCCTCCCCCCGTTCGCGACTCCCGCGCCCGCGGAGCCTGCGCTCTCGCTTCTGCCCCCGGCAGTGGCGGCGCTGGCTGAGCCCCCTGCAGCCCACGATATCCAGGCTCAGCCCAACCAACCAGGTTCCGAGAAGCCCGACGAGCCGCATCTTGTCGACCACCTCGCCGATCCCAACCAGTGACGCGCGCCGCCGTCCGTGGGTGGCACAAGTTTACCTTGAGGCCGTATTGACTCGCACTTTTCAGGGCCCCGTCGTGACTTCTTTGGACCTGTTCGTTAGGCTGCCTCCACTTAGGCAGTGAGGCAGGAACTCGGTCGTTAAAGTTGGGAGAAGCTGATGAAGCATCATTTTATGTCCCGCAAACACTTTCTTTCGGTCAGCGTATTGGGCGGTCTAGGTGTTCTAGGGTTCGACTGCACGTTGCCCGACGAAGATGAGCCCAGCGAGGGCGGCCTCGGCAACGGCGGAACATCGTCGAGCACAACCGGCACTCCAACGGGCAGCGGCGGCACCTCCACGGGAAGCACGACCACGGGCAACGCCGGCTCCGGCGGCACCTCGACGACGGGTGGCGGGAATGGGGGCTCAGGCAGCAGCACCGGCGGCACCGGTGGAACGGGTGGGTCGGGCGGCGGTGCTGGAAGCGGCGGCTCGAAGGACGCGGGAACCGACAGCAGCATTCGCGACGCGGGCGCGTTGTGCAGCACGAACGTCAACGCCAATATTTCCATCAATCATGACGGCCACCTCCATGCTCTCATTATTCCAGAGGCTGACATAAGGACCGGAACAACGAAAGTCTATCCAACGACCAGTGCGTCGACGGACTCGACGATGGCGCAACAGCACACGCACTACGTACAAGTTACAGCCGCGGACTTTACGGCGCTGAAGGCAGGCATGACCGTGAAGAAATACTCGTGCAATCTAGGTGATCACGAGTACGTGCTGAAGTGTGGAGGCACGACGGACATGGGGGGCGCACCCAATTGTGGAGACGCCGCGAATACCTGCGGCGGATCGAACACCAATTTCTGCAAGTGAGTCTCCGAGCCGGCATCGCACTCCGATCCCCACGTGGGCGGCACCCCACGCGTCCGGCTGAATAGACCCATCGCATCGCCACGCTTCTCGCAGCCGAAGGTTCGAGGCAATTCAAGCTACCCATCGCTCGTTGTGGCGAGCCTGGCATCCGTGCTCGTTCCAGATTTTGAATCTCGGAACCTCGAAAACCCGCAACCGAAGCGCCCGACGGCCGATAAGGGTGACGTCTTCCTAACTCTGAGCGATTCGCCGGCGACGCCAGGGTGTAGGGGCGGTCTTGACTCGCGGTGACCGGCGTCCGCCGGTGAATCGCGGCGTTGA
>DASWDH010000016.1:0-6180 GCA_036395495.1 Polyangiaceae bacterium | reverse complement strand
TCTCTGCGTGACGAAGCTCCGAGCAGTCGTCCCTCCCGCGCTCCCAGCTCGCGCGCAGATGGAACCACGAAGCGGACCAAGAAAGCGTCTGCCCACGGGCGGCGCGGCTCGGCCATCGCTCGTCGCTTCTCGGCGGGTGGCGACCCGTTCGAGTCCGTGGTTTGGGAACGGCGCACCAGCGTCATCACCAATCCCGACGGTTCGGTGGTCTTCAAGATGGATGGGGCCGAGATTCCGTCGACGTGGTCTCAGCTCGCCACCGACATCGTCGTGTCGAAGTACTTCCGCAAGGCCGGCTTGCACGGCAAAAAAGAGCTCGGCGAAACGAGCGTGCGGCAAGTCGTCCATCGGCTCGCGCGCACCATCCGCGAAGGGGGCGAAGACATGGGCGGCTACTTCGCGACCAAGAAGGACGCCGACAACTTCGAGGCCGAGCTCTCCTACTTGCTCCTCAATCAGTACGGCGCGTTCAACTCCCCCGTTTGGTTCAACTGCGGGCTTTATCAGCGCTACGGAATCGAAGGCACCGGCGGCAATTGGACCTGGGATACGCAAGCCGAGTCGGTGACCGAGACCGCGCATGCCTACGAGCATCCGCAGTGCTCGGCCTGCTTCATCCAGTCGGTGGGCGACGACCTCATGGGCATCTACGAGCTCGTCAAGAACGAGGCGCGCCTCTTCAAGTACGGATCGGGAACGGGCACGAACTTCAGCAACCTGCGGGGCAAACAAGAAAAGCTATCGGGGGGCGGCACGAGCTCGGGTCTCATGAGCTTCCTCGAAGTATTCGACCGCGCGGCGGGTGCGACCAAGTCGGGTGGGACCACGCGCCGAGCGGCGAAGATGGTCTGCCTCAACATGGACCACCCCGAGATCGTCGACTTCATCACCTGGAAAGTACGCGAAGAGAAGAAAGCGCAGGCCCTCATCAAGTCGGGCTACGCCGCCGACTTCAACGGTGACGCCTACCACACGATCAGTGGACAGAATTCGAACAACTCCATCCGGGTCACCGACGAGTTCATGCGTGCCGCGCTCTCGGGCGGAATGTGGCAGACGCACGCGCGCACCACCGGCGAAGTCGTCGAAACATTGAACGCCAAAGAGCTGTGGAACCTGCTGGCCGAGGCCGCGTGGGGGTGCGCCGATCCGGGCGTGCAGTACGACAGCACGATCAACCGCTGGCACACTTGCTCGAACACCGGACCGATCAATGCGTCGAACCCGTGCTCCGAATATATGTTCCTCGATGATACGGCGTGCAATCTGGCGTCGCTCAATCTCACCAAGTTCCTCGCCGAGGACGGAACGTTCGACGTCGAGGGCTATCGCCACGCAGTCCGCATCTTCTTCATGGCGCAAGAAATCCTGGTCGACTTCTCGTCCTATCCGACCGCCAAAATCGCGCAAAACTCCCACGACTATCGGCCGCTCGGCCTCGGCTACGCCAACCTCGGCACGCTGCTCATGCTGCGCGGGATCGCCTACGATTCCGACGAAGGGCGAGCCATCGCGGCGGCGCTCACCGCGATCATGTGCGGTCAGGCTTACCGGGTATCCGCCGAGATGGCCGCGGCGAAGGGAGCCTTCCCCGGTTTCGCGAAAAACCGCGAGCCGATGCTGCGGGTGATGCGGATGCATCGCGAGGCGGCTTACGCCATCGATCGCGATCTATGCCCCGAGGTGCTCTGGCGTGCGGCGTGCGACGACTGGGACGAAGCGGTGCGGCTCGGTCAGGAGAGCGGATACCGCAACGCGCAGGCCACGGTTCTCGCACCCACGGGCACGATCGGCCTCCTGATGGACTGCGATACGACCGGCATCGAGCCCGACTTTGCTCTGGTGAAGTTCAAGAAGCTCGCCGGGGGCGGCTATTTCAAGATCGTCAACCAGTCGGTGCCCGAAGCTTTGAAGAGGCTCGGCTACTCTCCTGCCGAGGTGCAGGAAATCGTGGCCTACGTTTGCGGCACGAACACGCTCCTCGCGGCGCCCCACGTGAACCGCGCCTCGCTCAAAGCGCGCGGGCTCCTCGACGAAGATCTCGCGAAGATCGAGGGGATGCTCCTCTCTTCGTTCGAGCTCGAGCTCGCGTTCGCTCCGTGGGTGCTCGGCGAAGAAACCTATGCGCGGCTCGGCGTACCGGAAGACCAAATGAGACGGCCGGGGTTTTCGCTGCTCTCGTACCTCGGTTTCACGCGCGCGCAGATCGACGAGGCCAACGACGTCATCATCGGTCGAATGACCATCGAGGGGGCCCCCCGCCTTCGAGCCGAGCACTACTCGGTGTTCGATTGCGCGAACCGATGCGGCAAGACCGGCAAGCGCTACCTCGCTCCGATGTCGCACGTTCGCATGATGGCTGCGGTGCAGCCGTTCCTCTCCGGCGCCATCTCCAAGACGGTCAACTTGCCCAATGAAGCAACCGTCGACGAAGTTCGCGAAATTTACGAAGAGGGTTGGCGGCTCGGCCTGAAGGCGGTCGCTCTCTACCGCGACGGTTGCAAGGCATCGCAGCCGCTCTCCACCTCGAGCAAAGAGAGCAACGGAGCGGAGGAAATCGCTCAGGCCAGCCAGCCCGAATCGATCCCCATGATCCATCCGCCTGCCGTCGCCTCCCCCCCCGCGCTTCCCACCGGCACGCGCGTGCGCCTGCCCAAGAAGCGCCACGGTTTCACGCAAGAAGCGCGCGTGGGCGGGCACAAGATCTTCCTCAGGACCGGCGAGTACTCCAACGGCCAACTGGGAGAAATCTTCATCGACATGCACAAGGAAGGCGCTGCTTTCCGCTCGCTCATGAATTGCTTCGCGATGGCGGTTTCGGTCGGCCTCCAGTACGGCGTGCCGCTGGAGACCTTCGTCGAGCAGTTCACCTTCACCCGCTTCGAGCCTCAGGGGCTCGTCGAAGGTCATCCCAACATCAAGTTCGCGACGTCGATCGTCGACTATCTCTTCCGCGTGCTCGGCGTCGAGTACTTGCATCGCTACGATTTCGCGCAGGTCCCCCCCACGGCGGGCGACGTCGGCGGCGACGAGCTGCGCGCGGCAGCAAAGGTCGAAGAGGCAGCCCACGTACGAACCCTCCCCGCCCACGAAGGGCCTCACGATTCCGAGGCACCCCGCGACACGCTCCGCCCGCCCCCCACCGAGGTCGTCGCGAGCTCTCTCGACGCCCAGCTCGAAGAGATGATGGGCGACGCCCCGGTCTGCGACTGCTGCGGCCACATCACCGTCCGCAACGGCGCTTGTTACAAGTGCCTCAACTGCGGCAACTCGATGGGCTGCTCCTAAGGTGAATTGCCCAAGGTAGTCATTATATGCAGCAGAGTAGTTCGAAACACATAACCAAGCCGGCCACTCTATCTATTGAGGTTCTTCGAGGCAAATCGTCGCACGTCTGCGAGTTAGATCACAAGCACACGCGTAGTAGCTCTACATTGGAAGCGCGTCCTATCGCAAGCGACCCCTCAATACGCATTGGCCAATTGACGGCTTAGGCGTGGGCCGATCGCCACTACCGAAACGGCGCGCTCGGCCAGCCGGGTTGCGGTTACGTGTCGGATACGCGTTTTCGGAGGTGTGGCACCCATGATGGAATCTCTTCTGGGCGCTCGCGAGTCGGCGCGCGACGTATTGGTAGCCACAAGACAGTAGCGGCGATCGTCCGTAGGGTCGCCGAACGCCGGAGGAGCGGCCGGCAGCCTGGGCGGGTGGGACTCCCTCCGAGCAAAGAGGCGTTTCCGAACTGCTCTGTCTCGATCTGAACCAATGGATCTATCTCGGGCATGCTCGCTACGGCTTTCCCGATGGCACACGTACCCGCGCTCTCTCCCGCTCCCGCCCCTGGTCTCGCTCTGGCCCGCGCACACCGTCCGGCCCCGGCGACGTACGATTAAGTAGTTGCGACAGCTCGTCTCGTGCGAGCGAGAATGCGGGTGCGTACGCGGGAGCGGGTGAGTGCGCAAGGGCAAGGGGGAGCGCGCCGGCGAGAGATCGCTCCCGCAGTGGCGTCGTGAGGTATGTATGCATACCTCACGCTTCACCGCGAGAGCGACAGTCGGGTCAATGACCGCCGACCAGTCGCACCAACGTGCCGAGCACATGATCGAACCGGAACCTCAGCTCAGTGTCGACGTCCGGCACATAGCCGAGCGCGGCGGCCACTTCGAAGCACGCGAGCACCTCGCGCAGCGAACCGAGGGCAGTGTGATAGCGCGCGATCCGGTTGCGGCCGCGCGAGTAGCAGCCTTCCGCGACATTGAGTGGTGCACTGGTGAGTGCCCTTCGGCACTGCCTGGCGAGATCCGGATCGCGACGCTCGAGCTGGGCGACGAGCGGCCTGAGTGAACGAACGAGCTCCAACAGGATGGGATAGATGCGAAGCATGGCGGACTCCTTGGACGCGGCCCGCGCACCGCGCGCGGGGGGCACCCCCCGCCGCCCCCTCCGCGCGCAGGGGCTGTCCAGGCTGCGAGCGAAGCGAGCACCGCGCGGAGCCGCGCGCAGGCCCGCCACATGGATCATCGGCGGTACACGCGTGCGCCCACGTGGGCGGGCCGAGCACGGCGAGCACGGCACCGGCCTGGACGGCCCCGAGCACGGAGGTACGATCCAAAGACCCCGAGCGCCCGTCACGCACTCTCGCTCCCGCGCGTTTGCACCGCCCCCTCGAACGCGCACACGCTCCCGCTCCTGCGCCCGCTCACGCTCACGCGCACGCTCCCGCCCCCGCTCCCGCGCGCGCACGAAGTTGCGAACCCCGGTCTCCCAGTGCGATAGTGCCGCCGGCCGCGAGCCCCAGCCGTGTCGCCGATTCCCCAAACGCGCGGTTTTGCTGTAAAACCGAGCGGACCCGAAGGGAGGACCCGTGCACCGAACCATCCGGACGTTGCTGTTGATGTTGGCCACGGCGAGCGTGCTCTCGTCGGCGTGCAACAAACAGAAGAGCAAAGAAGAAGCCGAACCCACGGCCGTCCCCAGCGTTGTCGCCACCCCGACACAGCCCCCCGATCCGGCGCCGCCCCCGCCCGCGACGATCGCGCCCCCCGTGCAGCCCCCCGCAGCGCCCGTTGCGTCCGCCGCGGCCGCCAAACCCGAATCGATCAAGGCCTGCTGCGCGGCGCTGCACAAAGAAGAATCGACGGCGAGCGACAAAGCGCTCTACCAGAACGCTGCCGACAGCTGTGAAGCCATCTCCAAGATGGTCGCTGCCGGCAAGACCAAGAAAGCGGCTGCGCTCACGCAGCTCCGAGCGAATATCAAGGGAGCCAAACTCCCACCCGGATGTGAATGAGGGAAGTACGTCGGCTGCATACCAATCACCCCCGATGAACGGGGACGAGGGATCCATGAAGAAGACGATCGTTGCAGTAAGTTACCTTCCCGTCCTGGTCGGCCTTTTGGCAGTCGGGTCGGCGGGATTCACGAGCTGCAAGAAGAAGGAGGACGAACTTCCGCCCGCGCCTTCCGCGCCGCCGCCCGCAGCCACCCCGACGCCGGTCGCCGTGGCTCCCGAAGAAGATGCCGGCATCGTCGTCGAAGACGTCCGGCCAGACGCGAAAAAAGTCGTGGGGAAGACGGCTCCCGCCGACGTCGCGGGCCTGCGGGCCTGTTGCACGGCGCTCCAACAGAACGCCGCGTCACTGCCTCCCCCCAATGATGGATTCGCCCTGCAAGCCGCTTCGATGTGTCAGTCGATGGTTGCGGCGCTCGCATCGGGTTCGACGACCAAAGCAGGAGCGCTGGGATCGATCGGGGCCATGATGAAGGGGGCCAACCTGCCGCCGGCCTGCAAGTGATGTCGATTTGAGTGAGCAGTCACGCCTCGAACGCCTGCGACGTCTCTTCGGAACGTTCACAGTTCCGGAGGACGTCGTGGTCGGGATCGGTGACGACGCGGCGGTGCTCGCACCCACCAATGCATCGCTCGTGTGGACCGTCGACACCGCCGTCGAGGGGGTTCACTTCAGCCGCGAATGGATGTCGCTGGAGGACATCGGTTGGCGCTCCCTCATGGCGGCAACGAGTGACCTTGCGGCGATGGGGGCGCGACCCAAAGGCATTCTCTCGGCGCTGATCCTGCCGCCCTCGATCGACGATGATGAACTCGATCGCCTCGCGCGTGGGCAGGCGCAGGCGGCGGCCGCTCTCGGCACCGCCGTCGTGGGGGGCAATCTGTCGGCC
>DASWDH010000015.1:0-7536 GCA_036395495.1 Polyangiaceae bacterium | reverse complement strand
GAGCCCTCGGTCGATCTGAATGCGATCCCACGTCGCGCGATTCTGATTCAAGAGGAGCACCGGATCGCCCGAAGGCGCCATGCGCGCCGCCGAGCGGGATGCATTGAGCTCCATCAGCGCGAGCAGCCCCTGCACTTCCGGCTCGCCCGGAACCAGCTGGGCGAGGATGCGCCCGAGCCGGAGCGCGTCCTCACAGAGCGCCGGCCTCATGAGGTCGTCGCCCGCGGTCGCCGAGTAGCCCTCGTTGAAGATGAGGTAGATGACCGAGAGCACGGAGGCGAGGCGCGGTCCCAGCTCCTCGCCGCGAGGCACTTCGAACGGCACCTTCTTCTCGGCGAGCGTTCGCTTCGCGCGGTCGATGCGCTGCGCGATCGTCGGCTCGGGCACCAGGAACGCGCGCGCGATCTCGTCGGTGGTGAGGCCGCCGAGGAGGCGCAAAGTCAGCGCGACACGGGCTTCGGTCGAGAGCTCGGGGTGGCAGGCGGTGAACACCAGCCGAAGCAGATCGTCGCCGATGTCGTCGTCGATCGCGTCTTCGAGCGCGTCGGATGAGTGCGCCGAATCGTCGTCGATTTCGCGGCCGAGCTGCTGGTGCTTGCGCTCGACCACCTTCCGATGGCGAAACACGTTGATCGCCCGATTCTTCGCGGAGGCCATGAGCCAGGCGCCCGGGTTGTTCGGGACGCCCGACTCCGGCCACTGCTCGAGCGCGGCGACGAGCGCGTCCTGCGCGAGCTCCTCGGCCAATCCGACGTCGCGCACGATCCGCGCGAGACTGGCGATGAGCTTCGCCGACTCCATTCGAAAGACCGCGTGAATCGTGCGATGCGCCTCGGAAGCCGTCACGGCTTCCGATCACAGCACGTCCTCGCGGGGGTGCAAGCGCCCGTTAAGGCTGGAGATCACCCGGGTCGAACACCTGCAGAATCTCGCCTTCGCCGTCGCCCGCGATGGTCATGAAACGCCGCGCGAGCTCGATCGCCTCGTCACGCGACTTCGCCTGGACCAACGCGAACCCATCGATGAGCTCCTTCGTCTCGGCGAAGGGGCCGTCGGTGGCCGCGAACTTGCCGCCCGCGAGCTTGACCTGGGTTCCCTTCGTGGGCCTCTGGAGTCCGCCCGTCATGAGGAGCACGCCCGATGCCGCCATGTCTTCGGTGAGCTTGGCGATCGCGGCCATACGTTCCGGTGTTGGCGGGGTCTTGCTCGTCTGGGCGTACGTCATCAGAAACTTCATGGTTTCCTCCTTGGTTGCGAAAAGCGGGGTTTTGGCTCTCGGAGAGCCTCGGTTCGAATGGACGTCATCCGAGGGGGTCCAAGATCGACACGGGCGACCACATTTTCTTGGGGCCCCCGAAAATATGCTCGAACCGGGGTCTCAGCTCGCGAACAGGGCGCACGGCCAACCTTTCGGCGGGACGCACGACCCATCGAGCTTGCAACCGGGTCCTCGGCAGGGCAACAAGAACCGTGCCCTGCCGAGCGGTTAGCTCAAATCAGCAGCTCGTGTTGTTGCCGTAGCTGACTCCCAGCTGGTCGCAGAAGAACTTGTAGTTGGTGATGCGCGAGTCGCGCGATCCGGTGTTGCCGCCGTTCAGGCTGGGGCACTCGACCGTTCCGTTGATGTGCTTGATCGTTTCGCCGAACCCGCCGGTGCTGTTGCTGTTCAGCATCGCGTTGTGGCAGTTGCCGCCGTCACCACCGGGCCCTTGCTGCGTGTTCCAGTACCACGCGGCGGTCTGCCAGGCGACGTTCGCGTTCGACGCAACCAAGTTGGGGTTGTTGAGAAGGTCGTAACCGAGCGCCTGCCCAGCCGCATTATAATTGAAGTTCCAACTCAGCTGAATCGGCCCGCGTCCGTAGTACTGGCATTGCCCTGCGGGGCAGCCATACGGTTGGGTGTTGTCGCAGTAAACGCAATAGTTCCCCGTGTTCTGCTCGACGACGTAGACGAGATTTCCGGTCTCCAGCGCCATATTCGCGAGGAAGGCGGCCGCTTCGCGCTTTCGGATCGTCATGTCGGTCGAGTTGGCAAAGGTCGGGTACTTGTCATTGATCGAGGTGAGCCCCTGGTACGTGTAGAACGTGTTGCGGCCCGGAAACCAATTACGGAACTGATCCTCGGAGACAATCCCCGCGATACCCGAGGCCGACGAGGACACGCACTGCCCGCTCGCATTGCAGCTGGTACCGCCACTGCAAGTGCCGCAGCTGCCGCTGCAACCGTCGCTGCCACAGGCCTTGCCCGCGCAGCTCGGCGTACAGCTCGCCACGCAGCTGCCGCTCGCGTTGCACGTCGAGCCCGTTGCGCACGTGCCGCAGTTGCCGCTGCAACCGTCGTTGCCGCAGTTCTTGCCCGAGCAGTTTGGCGTGCAGGTGCCCGACGAGCACGAGCCCATGAACTGCCAGAACTGACCGCCACACGTCAGAGCGCTGTTGCTGGCGGGATCGTTTCCTAGCGTCCAATAACAAGCCCGGTACTTGTTGCCGTTCTTGGAAACCTCCGCTCCACCAAGGTACTGGGTGCTCGCGCTCCACGCGGGCGCCGTACAGGAGGAAGAGGACGACGTGCAGGTTCCACTCGAGCTGCACGTTTGCCCCGAACTGCAGGTGCCGCAGCTCCCGCCGCAGCCGTCGGTTCCACAATTCTTGCCGGAGCAATTCGGCGTGCAAGAGCCGCCTCCGCACGAACCATTATCCGTCCACACGGTGCCCCACGGGCACCCGCTCGCGCCCGGCGCACAGCTGCCGTAGATGGAGCAGTTCGCGCAGTTGCCGTTCGAGCAGGTCCAGTTGTGGCTATTTAGCGACACGACCGTTCCCTGCACATAAGTATTGCAATTCGATTGCAAATACGCCGGCGCGCAGTTCAGCGCCTGGACGGAGGAGCCGACAGACTCATGGATGTCGGGTCCGCTACAGGCAACGAAAAGAACGAATGCGACGGCGATCCCCCCGATCTTCTTCATGACTTCTGCTCGCTTTCGATGACTTGTCCGAGCGGCATCATCCCCCACGGAATCGGCGCGCTAGGCAGGCCATCTCTGCCTCGCAAGCCTCGCGCCAGCGATCGTCAACGGATCGGAGGGCGGAGGTGCGAAATGAATTATGTACATAGCTACGGCACTTACGCGTCGCGTCGTCCCCGCCGGTGTATCCGCGCTACTCGCGTGCCCTCGAAGTGCAAAGCCGTTGCCCGCCAACGACTCTTGAAGTGCAAAGCAGTTGCGCAACGGTCTCCGATCGCGTCCCGTTTTTTACATCAGAAGGTCGCAGCGGACTTCTCCCAATCACCTACACCCGCGCATGGGAACGCATCGACGTCTATCGATGTGCCATCGTGCGTGGCTTTGTGGCGTTCGAGTCCCCAATGCGGTCAAGGAAAGGCACCGTTTGCTTCGCCGCGCATCGGCCAGCGCGATCCCCAGTGCCGCGTAGCCGTACCGCTCGCGGATTCCGTCCATCGCACGATGGAGCCGCTCGCCGTGCTCGAAGAGCGAGAGTTGCTCGTCGCTCGGACGCAGGTCGGAAAGACAAATGCCGAGAAGGCGGATGGCGGTTCGGCGCTTTCGCGCCCGTTCGAAGAGATCGCAAATCACCGGGTAGGGAGGTTCTATTACCAATATGCCCACGTCCTAAAGGGAACACCCCCTCCAAGGAACCTGGTCGAACTCATCAAGGTCATCTCGCTATTGCCGCGCAGCTCGGCGGCCTTGTACGCGGGCAGGAAGAAGGAGCGGCGAGCTCCTTTGGCTTCAGTTGACGATGTCGACCTTGTCGACCGCGCAGTACGAGTTCGAGGAGCTCGCGATCTTCGTGGTTCGAGCAAAGGAATGATCGCCGACCTATTGGCGGTATCGGAAGTGCTCGGACCTGGCCATGCGGATGTAGAAATCGACCAGGCTCGTTCCGCTTCGCAGCTCTGCGGCCGCCGTTCTGACGAGACACGCCGCGTTCTCGTGACTGACGCCGAGACCGTACGCCGCGAGGTACGAGGCGACGCACTCGCTCACTTCCGGCAGATTGGAGATCGCCGTGGCGAGATCGGTCGGGCCTTTCACTTTCAGATCGCCTGCGCTCGTGCCGGCGACCGTCCCGGTATCGTCGATGTCGAACGTCCCCTCCATCGCGCGGAAACGTCCCGCGCCGTCGAGGTGCTCGAAGGCGAAGCCGATCGGATCCATCAGGTTGTGACAAGCCTTGCAGCCGAGGTTTCCGTGCAACATTTCGTAGCGCTGCCGTGTCGTTTGGGCGTCGGTCGGAGGAGGAATCGGGTCGACGACCTTCGGAGGCGGCCCGATCACCGTGCACAGCAAGCGGGTGCGCACCATGTGGCCGCGCCGCGTCGGTGAGCTCGAGAGCCCGTTGGCTTGCACCGAGAGGATGGACCCTTGCGACAAAAGGCCGACGCCCCACGTCGCGGGCCGGTTGGTGCGCGCGAAGTCGGTCCCCGTGGGCGTGCCGAACCCGTAGTACCTGGACAACGTCGTATCGACGAACGTGTACGGCGCGGTCAAGAGCGTCTTGACGTTCCCGCGATCTTCCATGATGACCGATGAGAGAAACCGCCGGGTCTCCTCACCCATCGCGTCTTGCACCTGGGCCGTAAAATCGGGGAACAACATCGCGTCCTTCTGCAGATTCGAAAGGCCGGTGAGGCCCAGCCACTGATCGGCAAAAAGGAAGATGAGGTTGCGGAAGGCGGGCTGCACGGTTTGGCCGCTCCAAACCAGAGACCGCGCCGCGGCTTCGACCTGGTCCGGCGTCGAGAGTTGATCAGCGGCCGCGAGCTGCGTGAGCTGCGCCGAGGGGGGCGCGCCCGTGAACATGTACGAAAGCTCACTCGCGACCTCGTACGCGTTCAGCTTGTAGTGGTTCGGGGCATCCTGCGCGCCGATCTCGCTCCGGTAGATGACGCTCGGCGACTGCAGCATCGTCGCCGTGGCCCAGTAGACGAACGTTCGGAAGTCGGCCTGCTGGCTGATCTTGTTGTAAAGGGCGGTGTAGCGACCCTTCTCGGCGGTCGTGAGCGGGCGGCGGTAGAGCTTCGCGCCGAACGTGGAGACGAACGTGTCGGCGCACGCGGCCCCGCCTTGTGCGCTGCACGGCAGAAGCTGGCCGAGGAGCGGATCGGCGGACACGATCGCGCCGACCTTCTTGCCACTGTCCACAGCGCCGCTCGCGTAGTCGGGGCCGACGGTCAGGTTGTCGACGTTGTTGGTGAAGCCGTCGGCCGATCCGGGATCGGAGGGCAGTATGACCCCGGGCCACTGCGTGACATTCAGGTTGAACGCGCTTCGAATGGTCGCTTCGAGCTCCGCGTTGGTGAGCCGGCGCAAGGCGCGAAGCCCGATGATGTCGCTGGTGGTGTTGGGGCAGGTGATCTGCGCCGAAGGCGGTGGCATCGTCGTGCCGCCCGTCCCCGTTCCGCTTCCTCCCCCTTGTCCACCCGTCGTGCTGGAGGCGGGGCTGTCGTTGCCGCCGGGCTCGCCGATGGTCCCGGTGCAAGCGGAAAGCAGCAGAGCCGAGGTGACGAAGAGCGTCGAGCGGGTCATGCGAGCACCGATGAGATGACGTTGGTACCGAAGTGGGCCGGCGCTACGCCGAAGCACTTCAGCACGGTGGACATCAAGGTTCTATTGGTCGCGCCGCCGACGTCGATGACCTTGCCCGGTTTGATCTTGCCGCCGAGCTTGCCGACGAGCATCGCCGGCACGCCGTTGCTCGAGTGCGTGTACGGCAGGCACTCGGCGATGATGACGATCACCGTGTTGTCGAGCACGGTAGACCCCGGCGCGAGCGGGTCGGGCACGTCGAGCGCCAAAAGGAGGCGCGCCATCTTCGTGTAGTACCAGTTCTGCAGCGACGCGAAGATCGTCTGGTCGCCGTGCGACGTGACGTGGTGCGGGTAGCCGCGGCCGACCGGAACGATGAGGTCGTTGTCCGCGCTCCCCGCCTGGAGCGTCGCCACGCGGGTCATCCCGCCTACCAGGATGCGCGCCATGATGTCGATCTGCGCGTCGAACACGTCCGAAAAGAGGGAATACTTGTACGCGTCGGCGGGCTTACCCTGCAGGGTCGGGCGCAGCTTCTCGACCGTGGCAATGGGGCCCGTCATGGTGGGCGGCATGGTCGGCGGCATCGTCGTCGGCTGCAGGGTTTTCAGCGCATCACGATGCAGGTTGAGCTTGTTGATCTCGCTGACGGCGCCGGGCATGCGAGCCTCGAGCTCGTTCATCTCGGCGTTGACGATGGCGAGCGAGTCGGCCGTGAAGTCTGCTCCGGGTTTCGGCGGCATCGTCGTCGAATTCGCGAGCAACCGATCGTACGCCGTCACCGGGTTGGCCTCGTAGTCGACCGGCTTGGGCGCGTAGAACATCTTGGAGTGGCTGCCCATGTAGTAGTTGATCGAATCGGCGGGGATGACGCCGAGGTGCAGCGAGTGGAGCGGCGTCGGCGTGCCGCTCATCGCGATGCTGTCGCCGATCAGTTGGTCGACCGATTTGACGCCCGGGTCGGGTGAGTCGTAGCGCTGGACGGAGCCGCCGCTGTACGTGACGCGCGTCGCGAAGTGGTTGTCGGAGCCGGCTATGTTGATGTTCTTGATGAACGTCACGAGGCTCGCGTACTTGCGCAGCGGCTCGGTCACTGTACTGAGCACCGTTGCGTCGAAGCCGCCGGGATAGAAGAACCTCGCTTCGGCTCCGTTCATGAGCGGCCAGCAGACGAGTCGCAGCGGCGGATCGCCCGCCGCTGCGAGCGCTTGGCGCCCCATCAAGGAGGAACCCGCCGCTGCGACGCCCGCTGCTTGCAGCAACTGACGCCGCGACATTCGACCTTCTCCCCCATCGGTTCGCGAACCGTCTTGGCAGAACCACGAAAGCGATCGCTTCACTTCGAGCTCCTTCGGCAGATCCAGAGGCCGTCCGAAAACAATCGGGGCGTGCGCACGGGACGGGCCCGTGGTCATTCCCTGAATGGCCGAGGTTAAGCGAGAATGTTGATAAATCTCACGTGCGTGGCCAACATTTTGTTGACGGACATCCAACGGAAACGGCGCGCGCCGGACTATCGACGTCTTTTTCAACAGAACGCGGGGTCGCTAACGGAAATGAGATAACCTGGACACCGTCTGTTCCGGCTTCAAACCTTCAATGGCCCTGTGCGCGAAGCCGTCGGGGCGCGCTAGCGATGGACGAGGCTCTGCGCGAGCGCCGCGGGAGGGGCGCCAAAGGCAACGGAACGACGAGCGCCGCGGGAGACCGTAATGAAGGTGCGGAGGAATCGAGTCAACAAGAGATGGCGGACGAGCCCAGGGTCGGGGCGATGGGGCTCCGAAACATGTGCGGCGAATGGACGGCTGGTGCGAGCTCGACGTTTCGAGCGAGCCGTCATGCGCGAAGGGCTCAAGGTCAGCGCGCGAACGGTAGAGAGAGCTGGCTCGACGAGTGTCGGTGCACGAGGGGTGGAGATCGGGGCCCCATGCCGTACTCGGCCAAGAGCCTGGCGGTAGAAGGCTGAGTGAGCGCAGCCTCG
>DASWDH010000014.1:0-8293 GCA_036395495.1 Polyangiaceae bacterium | reverse complement strand
GCGAGGTGTCGAGCGAGGACCTGCGCCGCACCTACCGGACGATCAGCGAGGGCGAGCACCGGGCCGAGCGGGCGAAGACCGAGCTCGTCGAGGCGAACCTCCGGCTCGTGGTCTCCATCGCGAAGAAGTACACGAACCGCGGCCTGCAGTTCCTCGACTTGATCCAGGAGGGGAACATCGGCCTCATGAAGGCGGTCGACAAATTCGAATACAAGCGCGGCTACAAATTCTCGACGTACGCCACCTGGTGGATCCGCCAGGCGATCACGCGCGCGATCGCCGATCAGGCGCGCACGATCCGCATCCCGGTCCACATGATCGAGACGATCAACAAGCTCATTCGGACCTCTCGTTACCTCGTTCAGGAGTACGGACGCGAGCCGACGCCGGAAGAAATCGCGGAGAAGATGGAGCTCCCGCTCGACAAGGTCCGCAAGGTCCTCAAGATCGCCAAAGAGCCGATCTCCTTGGAGACGCCGATCGGAGAAGAAGAAGACTCGCATCTCGGCGACTTCATCGAAGACAAGAGCGTCATCTCGCCCGCCGAAGCGGTCATCAACATGAACCTCGCCGAGCAGACGCGAAAGGTCTTGAAGACCTTGACCCCTCGCGAAGAGAAAGTGCTCCGCATGCGCTTCGGTATCGGCGAAAAAAGCGACCACACCTTGGAAGAGGTGGGCCAAGACTTCGAAGTGACGCGCGAACGCATCCGCCAAATCGAAGCCAAAGCGTTGCGCAAGCTCCGCCACCCGAGCCGCTCCAAGCAGCTGAAGTCGTTCATCGACTCTTGAGCGCGCGCGCCCGGCATTACTTTGCCCGTCGCTCGCTGCGAGATCGATCATCGAAGTAGCGTTATCCACGCTCAAACTGACCGGACAGGCGCTGGTTCGTTTGGGAAGGCGGATTGGCGCTGCCTCGCGGCCCTTCCGACAGGGAAGCGTGGTTGCACCGGCCTCGCCGGACCTTATCTGGCTGCCGCCAAGGCTGGCGGAGTATTGCTAGGGCCGTGACCGACAATCCTTTTGCCGTCCTGAGCGCGGTCGTCGCGCCGGCCATCCTGACCAACGCCTGCTCCGTGCTCGCGCTGGGAACGGGCAACCGCGTCGCCCGCGTCGTCGACCGCACGACGGAAGTCGTCAACGAGCTCGCCACGATCGCGGAGGGAACCGAGGCCTACCGCAACCGGATGGCCCAGATCGAGCGTCTGCGCGTCCGGGCCAGGCTTCTTTTGACCGCGCTGCGCATCATGTACGCGTCGCTCGGGGGCTTCGCCGCCTGCGCATTGCTCTCGGTCGTCGGTGCTGTCGTCTCTTATTACGACCACGAGGCCTTATTTCGCATCAGCGCCTTGGCCGCGCTCGCGGCCGGGCTAGGAGCCGTCTTCGGCTTGGTCGTCGGTTGCGGCGTGATGGTCGCCGAAGTGCGTCTGGCTCTGCATAGCGTTCACGAGGCCGTCGAAGACGCCCTCGCCAGTCGGCCGACGTAGACCTATGGTCAATTTAGACTCGTACCGTGCGGGGTCCGATGGCTGTCGAGACCAAACCGACATGGCGTTGCAACCTTTCCGAGCCTCAGCGCCTCGGCGCCGCTCGCGCGATCGCCGCCGTTCGCGCTGCTATCCTTCCAACCCGAGGACGACCGAAATGGCACCACGGCGCTTCGACCGCTCGACTTCGCAGGACGCGGCGCATCGATGCCCAGCGTCGGAGTGTCAGCGGCGGCCGGTCGCAAGGACACTGGCTGCTTCCAGCTCCGCCATACGGTTCGCGTAGGTACGCCTGCGGGCATCGAGGTCGGGAGAGATCTTGTCGGCGAGAACCATTGGCTGCGCGCCATCGATGAAGCTCATATAGATTTCGAATTCGCAGAATTCTTGCGCGACTGCGTACGTCTCGAAGTCGAACGTACTGAAGGCTGCAATGGTGGCCAGGTTGCCGGGGAATGCGAACGCGTTATTGTACAAGAGGCCGCTCGGGTCTCGAATGTAGAAGGAAACCTGCAAGTTGTAGATGTCGGCAGTTCCCGCTTTCATGGTTCCGGCGAGCACCCAACCGAGGGACGTATTCTTGACCGAGGCGGTCACGATCTGCGGCTCGGCCAGATCCCTGGTTTCGCCGCTCAGGGACAGGCCGGTCATCGCGTACGACACGGTCGTAGGTGCATCGAGCAGGGTCGCAGACACGTTATTCTGAATGCCCCGGATCACGCCCTTCGCACCGGGCTCGAGACACACGTCGGTGACCTTGGAGAAGCCATGATACGCCGGTCCCTGGACGATGACGAGCACCTGCTGCTGTCCTATGGTGAACGAAGTGACGAGGGGCACGCATTGTTGCTGGGTACTCGTGTTCTTGAGATCGCCCCAGAGGCGAATGGAGTTGAAGGTTGGCAGCCGGTCCAAGCGAAGATAGATCGACGCAATCTCGAACGGGCCACTGCTCTTCACGAAATGGAATTCCGGATGGTTCGTGAGGACTCCTTCTGTCGAATGACCGGTTGATCCAACGACGGACGGCACGCTGCACGTGGCCGGCCCATCGCCGGTCGCCTGGTCCGCCGCAGCATCGCCATTGACCCCACCATCGCCGGCGTCTTCGTTTGCCTGTCCGTGGCCGGCGTCCTCGTCGGCCTGTCCGTGGCCGGCGTCCTCGTCGGGCCGGCCATCGGTCGCGCCTTGATCCGCCAGCCCGTCGCTTGCTGCCTGGTCGGCGCGCGCGTCTTTGGCGCGCCCGTCTGCGCGCGCGTCGCCCTCGGACTGGTCAGGCTGTGCGTCGCTCGTGTCGTGATCGGCTCCTCCTTCATTCGTGTTGGGATTGCCCGCGCCGCCCGATGAAGACCCGCCTGTTTCGCCAGCGTTTCCTCCGCCCCCGGTCTTACCGCCGGTGACGCCGCTTCCACCACTCGTGGCACCACCGCTACCGCCGCTGACCGGTTGCCCCCCTGACGCACCTGCAGATCCACCGGAACTCGCAATGACGGTGTCTGTACCGCCGCTACATCCGGAAAGAACAAGCAACCCTATTACTGCTAAGCCAATCCAAGTTTTCATGGTGCAGACCGTTTGTTAGGCGTGTGGCCGCTAGAATCGTATCTCTCGCACGTCGAGTGATGCGATGGGACGGCGAATACCGCGAGGACTATCCCGAGGCATCGAATCATTTCCATTAGTGCGTCTTACCGGCCAATGGAAGAAGAACATCGAAGATCGAGAGCATCGATCGGGAGACTCCAGAAAACGTCGCAACGCCGACTTTTTTCGTGCGACAATTTGGTGAAGGCCCCATCAGCCAAATGGCTATGTGTGCGGGCCGAAGTCGTATCGTGTGGCCGTATGTTCCGTTTCCTGACCGTCTTTTTTCGCGGGCTGCGCCTTCGCCGGGGTCACACCCTCCCCGGAGAACTGATTGGAGCGACCGGGAAGGTGGATGACGATAGCGAATACCAAGTCACGGTCGATTATCGATTCCTGTCTCCGGACGGGCGTTTTCTGACCGGCACGACCACGCGCCCGCGAAACGATCTCAAAGGACAGAGTCTACCCACGCCCGGAACGCCCCTCGCGGTTAGTACGCCGATGGTGACGAGGATGAAATGTTGTGACGTCGTCATTCGACCTGGCTCAACAGGTCGCCGAGCCACCAAGCGCTGCTGCGGCGCGTTCGATCGGCTTCCAAGACGTCGAGGGTTTCGGCGATCTGGTTCCGACAGCGGGCGATCCATGCTTCCGACGGCGCCTTCCTGAGCAAGGCTTCGAGATAGAGGCTCACCGCCTTGTGGGCGAAGCCCGTCGCGAACGCGATAATGCGGAGCCCGTCGCGACGGATCGGGCCGCTCCGCGGCAGGAGGGCGCGTTCGGGCCGATCCATTCGCCGATGGTGTCGATAATCGCGGAGCTTTCGACGAGCACCTCTCCCCAATCGAGAACGAGCGTGGGCACCCGCCGCAAGGGATTGAACTGCACAATCTTGTCGGCGTCGGCGAACACCGACCAGGGACGGTGTTCGTACTGCATGCCGTAAAACCGAATGGCGATCGCCACACGACGGACGAATGGAGAGTCGTATTGCCCGATGAGAATCATCGCGGACCAGTCTGCCATTTTCTTGCGGCGCGGCGGGCGATTCTCGGACGAATGACAAAAGCAAACTTGGGCGCCGAAGGCAACGGCCGCAAGTGCTCGATTGAAGTTGTGGCCGAGGAAAATCCTTACTCTGCGCCGGATGAAGATCGGGCCGACCTCGTACCTATGGTGACCACCGCAGGCTTGGTTCTTCGTGTGGCTGGCGCACTCGTAATCGTGACCGGGCTTGGCGTGGCCTTCCTTACGCGTGAGATCTGGCTCGAATGGCTGACTGGTGAGCCGCTGCTCGCGTGGGTCGCGGCGCTCGTCGGCGCGGTACTCTTCACGACCTGGCTGCGCAAGCCGCCGATATCGAGCATGCGGCGCCGATCCCGGGGTCGATTACGCGATCGTCGCAGGTGATCGGCCGCCGTCCGAGGGTTCGTAACTCAAGGCGACAAACCATACTTCTGAATGAGATACGACTCGAGCTGGGCCAGCTCGCTTTCCGCGAGTGGGGTGCTGCTAGCCGCTCAGGCGCGGCCGCGCAGCTTCGCGACCCACCACCGCAGGCCCACGAACAAGAAACGCCAGTCCTTGAAGAACTCCGGGGGCTTCTTCTCGTAGGCGTGCCCTATGAATTGAAAGACCCAGCCCACGACGAAGAGCGCGAGAGACGGGGCCCAGAGCCCCTTCACGATCGGAGAGGCAAGGAAAAGCAGGATCGACAGAGCAATCATCGGAATGCCGATGGTGTGGCACAAACGATTGACGGGGTGCTGGTGGCTTTCGGAGTATTCGCCGATCCAATCGTTCCAGTTGCGGTTGCTCATAAGGGCCATGGTAAAACCTTCCTATTTCAATTGGTCCGAGCTTTTGCCCAAAAGACGGCGGGCCACGATGAGGAGCTGGATTTGTTGAGTGCCTTCGAAAATGTCGAGAATCTTGGAGTCGCGCGCCCACTTCTCGAGAAGTTCCGTTTCGCCGTAGCCCGCTCCCGCACAGAGCTCGACGCAACGCAGCGTGATCGCATTGCCGACACGACCTGCTTTCGCTTTGGCCATCGATGCTTCTTTGGAGTTGGGTAGGGCGTTGTCGGCCATCCAAGCGGCTTTCAGGGTGAGAAGCCTCGCCGCTTCGAGCTCGGCCTCCATCCGGTAAAGTTCGGCCTCGGCGGCCGGCGCACGATAGAAGCTCCGGTTGTAATCGGCGAGGATTCCCTCGTGAGCCAGCAGCTCTCGCGTGCGCTCGAGAGCGGCGCGGGCGACGCCGAGCGACATCGCGGCGACGATGGGCCGGGTGTTGTCGAACGTCTTCATCACGCCGGCAAAGCCGCGCTCGACGCTGATGTCCGGGTTGCCGAGTAGGTTCTCCCGCGGAACGCGGCAGTCGCTCAAGCGGATGGTGGCGGTGTCCGAGGCGCGAATGCCGAGCTTTTTGTCGAGCCGCACGACTTCGAGGCCCGGCGTGCCTTTCTCGACGACGAACGGTTTGATGGCCGCGCGACCCTTCGACTTGTCGAGCGTAGCCCAGACGACGATGGCGTCGGCCCGCTCGCCACAGGTGACGAAGATCTTTTCGCCATTGATGACGTAGTGATCGCCGTCGAGCTGAGCGGTGGTCTTGATATTGGCCGAGTCGGAGCCAGCTTCCGGTTCGGTGATGGCCATCGCCGCCCACCGACCTTTGAAGCGCTCCAGTTGCTCTTCGCTCGCCACCGCTGCGATCGCCGCGTTGCCCAAACCTTGACGTGGAATCGTCAGCGCGAGCCCCACGTCGCCCCAGCAGAGCTCGGTCATGCCGAGGACGGCGGCCATGTTGGAGCCGTTGCGGACTTCGCGCGCGGCGCCGTTGGTCTGCCCGTGGTGCTTGGCACGGCCTACGCCGTTCACGCCATGCCCCGCCCCCTCCCTCATGCCGTCCATGACTTTGGCCAACATGTCGAGCTCGACCGCATATTGGTGCTCGGCGCGATCGTATTTGCGGGAGATCGGGCGAAAGACGTGCTCGGCGACGTCGTGGGCCTGCTGGGCAAATGCTTCGAGCTTCTTCGGAATCTCGAGGTTGATCGGCATCAGACGACGAAGCCTCCCTCCATCAAACCGACGGCCGTCAGATCCCGATACCAGCGCTCGACGGGATGTTCTTTGACGTAACCGTGACCGCCGAGGAGCTGGACGCCGTTGGTGCCGATTTGGGTGGCTCTCTCCGCCGCAAAAACACGAGCAAGGTAGGCTTCGCGATGAAACGATAGCCCCTGTTCGGCTCGGCTGGCGGCGCGCTGCGTGAGTAAACGCATCGACTCGAGCTCGATAGCGATATCGGCGATCATGAATGCGACCGCTTGGCGATTCGTGATCGGCTCGCCGAACGCAGTTCGCCCATTGCAATACTCGACTACGTAGTCGAGAACCGCCTGCGCCGTCCCCGTGGCGAGCGCGCACCACCCGACGCGCGCGCGGTCGATCAGCTCTTCGTAGAACGCGCCGGCCCTCCCTTCGCCCAAGAGCGCGCTCGCGCCGACCTGAACGTCGGCAAGCTCGAGGCAGCCGAGCGACGCGGCCCGCAAGCCCATGGCCGGCGCGGGTTGGATGCTCACGCCCGGCGCGTCACGCTCGACGAGAAAGAGCTCGATGCGGTTGCCCTCGACGCGCGCGCTCACGAGGAAAAGCTTCGCCGTTTCAGCAAGCGGCACGAGCGTCTTTTTGCCGCGTAAGACGAAGCCGGACCGTGCGGGTGTGGCTCGCGTGCGCACCGAAAAAGGGTCAGCGAGCGGCTGAGGCTCCATCAGGGCGAGCGCGGCAGGCAATCCGCCTTGTTCGAGAAACGCCGGCAAGTAGGTCGCCTGCTGGCTTGCCGACCCCCAGCGCACGAGCGTATTCACGACGCCCACGGGCGAAAGCGCGGCGAGCGAGAGGCCCATGTCGCCGTGCGCCAGCGTTTCGGCCACGATGGCGCCCGTAACCGGTGAGCTCTCGTTTCCTGCGCCGCCGAGCGCCTCGGGAATGGCGTAGTGCGTCAGGCCCAACTCCTCGACTTTGGCCATCACCTCGGCGGGCGCCGAGCACGCCTCGCTTGCCCCCATCGCGGCGGGCCGAAAGTGGTCGCTCGCCACGCGCGCGGCGCTCGAACGGATCATCACCTGCTCGTCGGTCGCGATGAGATCGAAGCGGTCGCGCGCCTTGGGAGTCGACAGCCGGGCCGGCTCCGTCAACCCGGACAGCGCCTGAAACCCGCGCGTCGCCGCCTCGCCGAGGGCCACCCCGCCGCGCACCGCGCGCGATGCGAGCTCTTGCGCGGGGCGCCGAAGCCCCATGCGCCCGATGAACTCCGACCCCGCGACGCGCGTCAAAACGGACAGCGTTCGACCGATGGCACTCATGTCGGATCCTCAGAACCTCTTTTCGACGTTCAAGTTGAAAACGCCGATCCATTGCGTGTATTTGCCACCGCCGTCCGGCCATCGCGTGGGAGCGACCGGCAGGGGAAGCGTGCTTTTTCCGGTGTTGTCGCGATTCAGATATTGGATGTGCGTGTACGTCGCCGCGATGAGCAGCGCCCTGACCACCTCGACGCGCCCCCCCAAGGCGACCGCGAAATTGTCGGCGTCGGGGAGATCAGGCCGCAGCGTTTCGTCGGGGCTGGCAGCGGTCTCCCCGGCGACGCCCGCGAAAAGCTCGACATCAGGACGTACCCAGTGGCTGGCGCTCAGGTGAACGCCGTACGTATCGTTCCAGTATCTGCGAATGTTCTGAACGGTGCCTCCATCGCCCGCATCCGCCCCGCTCGCGTCCACGATGCACGGGTGTCCTTCGATCGCGACGCACTGCGTGTGAAGAACGCTCCAACGTGTCCAATCGGCCATCAGCCGAAGCTCGAAGGTGTCGCTCGTCCGATAGCGAGCGCCTACACGAAGAATGTCCGGAAGGGCGGTATCGAAGGTGACCGGAAAGGTCGCGACGTTGCCGCTTGGGTCGGACACCGCAACGGTTCCTTTGAGCTGTATCGGACCGAATCCGGGTTGCGATTGGTACGAAGCCGACAGCCAGAGTCGGTCGGCAGCGACTTCCACCGTAGCGCCCACGCCTACGCTTGCGTTCCAACCCCTGACATCGAGCGTATCGCGCCCTTCGTTCGCGGTATTGGGCAGGCCGTCGCCCGTGATGTCTTTCGCCTGCGTGTTCTTGAAAGACGAGTCGACGAGATTGCCCGCGATGCCAATGCTTACCGGAC
>DASWDH010000013.1:0-7411 GCA_036395495.1 Polyangiaceae bacterium | reverse complement strand
GAGGCCGACGAAGTCCGACCGCTGTCGATGATGCGCAAAACCATTGCCCGGCGTCTCACCGAGTCCAAGCAGAACGTCCCCCACTTCTATCTTTCGGTCGACGTCGACGCCGCTCCGATCGCACGCCTTCGCGAGCAGATCAACGACGACCTCGCGGCGAGTGCGCAGCGCAACGGCGCGGCCACGACGGCGGAAGGACAGAATCCTCTCAAAGTTTCGATCAACGACCTGCTCATCAAGGCTTGTGCGATCGCGTTGGTGCGCGTGCCGGAGTGCAACGCGAGCTTCTCGCCCGAGGCCATCCTCATCCACCGGCGCGTCGACATTTCCGTTGCGGTGGCGATTCCCGAGGGCCTGGTGACCCCGGTCGTGCGTCAGGCGGACAAGAAAAGTATCGTCACCATCGCCAACGAGGTCCGCGAGCTCGCGGCACGAGCCAAGGCCAAGAAGCTCCGCCCCGAAGAAATGAGCGACGGAACCTTCAGCATCTCCAATCTCGGAATGTTCGGAATCGATTCGTTCGCCGCGGTCATCAATCCTCCCGAAGGAGCCATCCTCGCCGTCGGCAAGATTCGTCACGAACCCGTGGTTTGGGAGGGAACGGTGGTCCCGGGCCAACGCCTCGCTATGACGCTGTCATGCGACCACCGAGTGGTCGATGGTGCCGTTGGGGCCAAGTTCCTCGCCGAGCTTCGCAGCCTGATCGAACGTCCTACCCAAATGCTCGTCTTCTGAGGCTCGCCGTGGCTCCACGCGCAGCCGCCCTGCTTTGGCTCGCCGCGGTGTCGCCCGTCGCGCACGGCGAGGCTTTGCCACCAGCGGTCGAACGGTTGGCCGCCCTTCCGGTTTTGACGTCCGGGCGCGAGGGTCCGGTCGTCGCGCTCCGAGCCGCTGGAGCGGCGCAAGTCTTCATTCCCGCCGGCTCCTTCGCGATGGGTTCGGACGGCCCCGAGATCGAGTATGCGATCGCTCTCTGCAAGAAGGAGCCGCACGGCGAAAAGGACTGCGAAAGGTACTTCGCGAGGGAGCTCGAGGTGCACGATGTCGCACTGTCCGCTTATTACATCGATCGTACCGAGGTGACCGTTGCCGCCTACCGGCGCTGCGTCGAGCTCGGGCGCTGCACCGCGCCTACTTACGCAGCAGGCGGTCAGCGCCTGGATCGCCCTGAGTATCCGGTAACGCTGGTTACCTGGAACGACGCCGATGCGTACTGTCGGTTCGCGGGGGGGCGCCTTCCGACCGAAGCCGAGTGGGAGCGGGCGGCGCGCGGACGATCCGGCCGCCGTTTTCCCTGGGGAAATCTGTTCAACAAAGGCGCCTGCAATCACGGCGCGGCCGCGCTGCAAGAGCACGACGACAGCGACGGCTACGCCGAGCTCGCGCCAGTTGGATCGTTTCCGCTCGGGCGCACGCGTGACGGCATCGACGACATGGCCGGCAACGTCGAGGAATGGGTGGCCGACGCGGTCGACGCGTTCGGGACAGCTCACTATCCAGCGCGAAGTGAAGTCAATCCCAAGGGAGCGCCCGCCGGAGCGCTCCGCGTCGTGCGCGGTGGCAGCTACGTGAGCAGTGCCGCTTGGCTCCGAGGAGCAACGCGCATGTTCTGGCCCGCGAGCGAGCGAACGCCGTTTCGTGGCTTTCGCTGCGTGCATCCGGTCACCGAGGGAGCATGACCTCTGGCCAATGCTAAAGTACCGCCAAGCAACCCGAGCGGCTTCGACGATGCGCATTGCTCACATTTCCGACCTTCACGTTCTCGCACTGCAAGGCGCGGTGCCGTTCAGGCTTTTCAACAAGCGCGCGACTGGTTACGCCAACCTTCGGCTCTACCGCAAACACGTGCATCGCAGCGAGATCGTGCGTACCATCGCCGCTCACCTGGCTGAAACGGGGGTCGACCACGTCGTCGTAACCGGCGACGTCTCCAACCTCGCACTCGAGGCCGAGTTCGAAGCGGTCCGCGCCGTGCTCGACGACGTGCTTCGTCTGCCGCCGAGCTCGGTCACGATCGTCCCCGGCAATCACGACGTCTACACGCGGGGCGCGCAAAAGCAGAAGCGCTTCGCGCGCTATTTCGAACCTTATCTCGCCTCGGATCTTCCGCACCTTTGCACCCATCATCCCGGCGGCCTTTTTCCGATCGTCAAAGTGCGGGGCCCGGTTGCGATCATCGGTCTGTCCAGCGCCATGGCTCGCCCACCGTTCGTCGCGGCGGGCAGGCTCGGACGCGACCAGCTCGACGCCCTCGAACAGATCCTCGCAACGCCGTTGGTGAAGGACAAATGTCCAATCGTGGTGGTGCATCATCCACTGGAGAATCCGCCGACATGGACCTGGATGAAGAGCCGTCTCGAGGGTCTCGAAGACGCTCGGCACCTCAAGAATATTCTCCGTACGCTACCCCGTGGTCTTTTGCTGCACGGGCACCTGCACCGACGCATGCATCGCAAGCTCGCTACGCAGGGCGGTCATATCGACATGCTAGGTGCTGCGAGCGCCTCGCTCGTGCACACCAGTCCAGCGCGGATGGCCGGCTACAACCTCTACGAGTTTGCCGACGACGGCGGGATCGTCGCGCTCAGCAGTTACCGATACGACGACGCGAAGGGCACTTTCGACGCCACTCCGTTTTAGTGCTCCGCCTCTGCGCGGTTCGAAACACGCTTTAGAAGCACGAACGCCCGGAGAACCGGGCGTTCGTAGCTCTGGCGAGGGTGGTCGATTATCCGGTTGCTTCCATTCCCGAAGAGAGACGGCTGACGTTCACAGCCTGCAGTCCTTTCGGTCCTTCTTTGATCTCGAACTCCACCGTTTCGTCTTCGAACAAGCGACGACGACCCTCCCCATTGATCTGCGAATAGTGCACGAACACGTCGGGGCCGTTGTCTTGCTTGATGAAGCCCCAGCCCTTCTCATCGTTGAACCACTTCACTTTACCCACCGCCATTGGTTCCTCCACTTCAAGCGCGTGCTCAGACGAGCTCGCAACGCGCCCGTCTCCTCCGCAGCAACCCACAACCAGCTTCGTAGACCGAGCGCCGGTACCGTAACCGTGGCTCCTACGCGAGGTCAAGATACCTTGGCCACAGCTTCGCAAGCCCGGCGTGTCCGAGATTTGTCTTCGCTTCCAGTCGTCATCGGACCGAGGATCATGCGCCGAGGGTCGGATCGTACGCAGTTGGACGCGTAGTCGGGTTCGCACTTCGATTTCAAACGCAGCGCGGCTGCCATGTAACTGGTTGAATTATCTAATACTGGTCACCCGGCACCGCTCTTGCTAACCTCAGCGCCCCAGGGAGGCGGATGCGGGCTTCAGTCCCGCGTCTTCGGAAACCAACGATGGCTCTGCCATTCGACGTCAAATCGACAGCACACGATCCTCGCGCACTGACTATCCTCGCCAAAACCATCTATCGAGAGCTGCGCGCCGAAGGCTACGCCGCGAACGAGGTGATGACGCTGGCGAGCGAGCTGCTCGAGCTCGTTGCATCCGAGGTCAAAGACCGGCGCGACGCGCCTGCATCCTCCGCCACGATCACGACCTGAACGGCGCGAAGATCCACTCACCGCCGTTGACAGTCCGCTCGAGAAAGGGTGTATTCCCTTGTGGGCGCCTCCGGGTCTTCGCGGTGCGGGCCGCGCCCTCTTTCGAGCATGTTCGCGATCGTCATCAGCGAAAAAGGGGGCGCCGAGCGCCGCGAGCTCTTCGACAAGCACGAGATCAACGTCGGCCGCGTGCAGGGCAACGATCTCATGCTGCCCAAGGGCAACGTCTCCAAGCGCCACGCTCGGCTTCTCTATCGTGACGGTCGGTTCATCGTCACCGATCTCAAGAGCACCAACGGAACCTATGTGAACGGCAGAAAGATCGCCCAGGCCACGATCGTGCGGGAGGGCGATAAGATTTATGTCGGCGACTTCGTGCTCCGCGTCGAGATGTCCGCCGCCACGCCGAGCTCCGCACCCAAGCGCGCGAGCGGAGCTTCGACCGGCCCCTCTCCGACGATGGGCATCGCGCCGCCTCCTCCGCGGCCCTCGGCGCCGTCGTTCGACTCGGAGTTCACCGCCCGGCACGATGCCATCATCGGCGCGGGTTTGCTCGATTCCAACGAGGGGACCGGCCGGCACACACCGCGCGATGTGTCGGAGATGGCGTCTCCCCCGGCCGCGCGCATGCCCATGCCCTCGAGCGAAGGTTCATCGGAGGCGCCATCGGCGCCTCCCGCACGCTCCGCGAGTCCGCCGGTTCCCGTGCTGGTGCCGCGCAGCCCGAATCTGCCGAGTAGTCCTGCGCTTCGCGCGCGGCGTGCGCCGACCAGTCGCGCGATCGCTCTTTCGTCGCTCGTGGAGCGCGTGACCGAAGCGATCGATTTGGCGCCGCTCGCGCGCGGCGCAGAGCCCGATCAGGTGCTCGCCCATCGCATCGAACGCATCGTGCGCGAAAAAGCCAAGATGCTGCGCGACGAAGGGCAGCTTCCCGAGGCCGTCGACGTCGACGAGACGATTCGCGACGCGCAGCGCGAGCTCTTCGGCCTAGGTGCCATCGAAGGGGCTATCGAGGACGAAGACGTCACCGAGATTCGCGCTTTCGGTCACCAGAATTTGACGGCCGTGCGCGCAGGCGACGTATTCGAGATCGATCCTCCCTTTTCGAGTGAAGGCGCGCTCCACCGGGCGATCGTTCGTCTTTGCCGGCAGTCAGCGGCGCCGCTCGCGCCGGGCGAGACGGTGATCGAGCGCTACACCTCGCGCGGACTGCTCATCCAGGCGGTGCTGCCTCCCACCTCGCAGTCCGGTCCCGCGCTCATCGTGAAAAAGAGGCGGCGTGCGGAGGTCGGTCTCGACGACCTCGTTCGCAGCGGCACCGTCTCGCGCGCGATGGCGACGTTTCTTCACGGCTGTCTCTCGGCCCGTGCCAACCTCTTGTTGGTGGGACCGCCTGACGGTACGGCTCTGCTGCTGTCCGCGTTTGCTGCGGCCGGCCAAGTTTCGGACCGCATCGTCGCCCTTCAAGGGGTCGACGAGTTATGGGGCCTCGAGCCCGCTCCGGTGACGATCCGGCTGCCCGACGCAGGCGAAGAGGCGGCCAAGCTCGTTCGGGCAGGCGCGCGGCTTCGTCCGGATCGGCTCATTGTGACTCCCCTGGCCGGTCACGTGGCAGCGGCGGTCGCCAGCACCGTTGCCGAAGGAGCGGAGGGGGTCCTCGCGACGGTGGCGGCACCCACGTTGCGGCACGCGCTGGAGAGGCTGGTGCCCGACCTCATGGCCGCACGCCCAGGCATCAGCATCGAGGCGGCGCGAAACTGGCTGTTGGGCTCCTTCGAGCTCGCGGTGGAGATCGCCCGCTTGCGCGATGGACGCTACCGCGTGATGCGCATCGCAGAGCTGTACGCCGGCGACAGCGCGCTCTTCGGCCGCGACATCTTCACATTTGTCGTGGAACGAACGGCGGCCGGCGGCGCGATCGAGGGTTCGTTTGCACCGACGGGCGTGGTTCCCCGCATCGCCGAAGAGTTGTCCTCGCGCGGCGGCCCGCTCGACAGTTCCGTCTTCAAGCGCGAGCGGGGATAGAACCGATCAAAGCTCGGCCGACATCGCACGCTTTTGGAGCTTGCGAAGGGCGAGGCGCCGTTTGAGCGCCCCCATGTGGTCGATCATCAAAACGCCGTCGAGATGGTCGTTTTCGTGCTGAACCGCCACGCCGAGGAGCCCTTCGGCGCTGAGCTCGACGCGCTCGCCTCGCTCGTTCAGCGCGCGGATCGTGACTTTGGCGGCGCGCTCGATCTCTTCGTGCACGCCCGGGAACGAGAGGCATCCCTCTTCCCAAACGACCTTGCCCTCTCGCGCGACGATCTCGGGGTTGATGAAGACCTTGAGGTTGCTCGGCTCGTCCTCTGCCGCGGTGTCGACGATGAAGACGCGCAGCGCGACGCCGATCTGCGGCGCGGCCAACCCGCAGCCGGGCGCGGCGTACATCGTTTCTTTCATGTCTTCGATGAGCGACACCACTTCCGGCGTGATCGTTTCGACCGGCTCGGCGTGGACGCGCAAGCGCTTGTCCGGATAAAGGAGGATGCTGCGAATCGCCATTGGGGCTCTGAATTTCTAACACGCCGATCGGACGGTCGCAATTCGCCGGGCTACCGCGGCGGATAGTCGAGCGGAC
The DNA here is from genome assembly GCA_036395495.1 of Polyangiaceae bacterium. Lineage (GTDB taxonomy): Bacteria > Myxococcota_A > Polyangia > Polyangiales > Polyangiaceae > DASWDH01. The sequence continues at coordinate 1,239 of DASWDH010000013.1, read as the reverse complement.
CGAACACGTAAGCGTCTTTCCCGCAGCGCTCCCAGTGGGGATCGATGATGCGAGGCGCCTCCGAGGGCGTATCGGGCCCCGCCCAGTCGACGGCGCCCGGTCGCCCTCGGGGCCCAAGCAAAATCGGCGCGATGAACGCATGAAGCTCGTCGGCGAGCCGCGATGCCAAGACGCTGCCGGCGAGCTCCGCTCCCCCCTCTACCATCAGGGATACGATGCCACGCTGCGCGACCGCCCGTAGCGCCGCCGTCACGTCGATCCGCCCCTCGGCGGACGGGGGTACGCGCAAAACCTCTACCCCCAAATCCGAGAGCGTCTGCTCGACGGCCGACGAAGATTCGAGCGACGTGATAATCCACGTCGGCGTCTCGCGCGCCGTAGCGATGAGCCTCGCGCCCGAAGGGATACGTAACTTGGTATCGAACACCAGGCGGATCGGGCTCGGAGCAGAGACCTCCCGGACGGTGAGCCGCGGGTCGTCGGCCACCACCGTTCCGATGCCTATCGCCACGGCATCCATTCGGCTGCGAAGCTCGTGAACTTTGGCGCGGGCCTCGGGACCGGTCACCCACTTTGAGGCGCCGGTCCGCGTCGCGATGCGACCGTCGAGTGAGAGCGCGAGCTTGAGAGATAAGTACGGCAGCCCGGTGGTGACGCATTTGGTCCAGGGGGCGATGACCTGGCGCGCCTCCTTTTCGCTCACGCCGACCTTCACGTCGACGCCGGCCGCCCGCAGGCGTTCGGCTCCGCCACCGGTGACGTGGGGGTTGGGGTCGATGCAGCCGATCACCACCTTTGCGACCTTGGACTCGAGAATGGCGTCGACGCAAGGAGGGGTGCGCCCGTCGTGATTGCAAGGCTCGAGGGTGACGTAGAGCGTCGCGCCCCGGGCGTTTTCGCCGGCCAGCTTCAGCGCCACGATCTCGGCGTGGTCCTCGCCGGCCCGGTCATGGTGGCCGACCGACACGATTTCCTTGTCCTTGACGACCACTGCGCCGACGTGTGGATTGGGCGAAGGGCGTCCCTTCTCGGCTTCGGAGAGAGCCCGCTCCATCATCACGACGTCGGGGTCGGCGGGCGTCTGAATGGGCTTTTTAGGGGTCATGAACGTCGTAGGGATGAGAGCCGTGTTGGGACCCCGTGACTCCGCGGGTGTCGAGTTTACTCGGCGCGGCCTTCGGCCCGCCTGCGGAACGTCGGAGCTGAAATCTAGTGTGCTTCGCGGGCCTTCACAAGCTT
>DASWDH010000012.1:0-6140 GCA_036395495.1 Polyangiaceae bacterium | reverse complement strand
CTCGCGCAAGAGCACGCGGCCAAGCTCACGGATGCCGGAACCGGTATCCGTGAGCTTGGCCGCGTGCTCTTGCGCGAGGCGCACAGGGATCCCATCCGCTTGCTGATTACCCACGCCCATTGGGACCACATCATCGGCATTCCCTTCTTCGGCCCCATTTGGCGCAAGGACACCCATCTCATCCTTTATCCACTCGCGACCCCGGCCCAGGAGCGATTGCGGCACAACTCCATCCTCTTCGACGAGATCCATTTTCCCGTCCGCGCCGTCGATATTCCCGCCAACGTCGAGCTCATCGATCCGACCGAAGAACGGTGGCGGATCGGCTCGGCCGAAATCTCTCGCATTCAACTGAACCATCCCGGCGGCGCGCAAGGATTCCGCATCGACGATGCGGATCAATCGTCGCTCTGCTACCTGACCGACAACGAGCTGTGTCCGCCCGGGCCGGCCACCACGTCGCTCGCGGCGCTCGCCCATTTTTCGCGCAACGTGGGGCTACTCATTCACGACGCGCAATACGTCGAGGCCGACATGCCCGCCAAGCACGGATGGGGGCACTCGCTCGTCACCGACGTGCTCGAGCTCGCGCGACAGGCCGAAGCGGAGACGGTCGCCCTCTTTCACCACGAACCAGAGCGCGACGACACCGCGCTCGATCGCATCGGCGTCAGCGCGAGCATATGGGTGAAAGACAAGGGGGCTGCCACGCAGGCGGTCGTCGCTCGCGAAGGCTTGACGTTGACGGTCCTGCCGCGCTGAAGCCGCGCTGAAGCCGGCGGTCACTCGATCGCGAGCAGCTCGATGTCGAAAACGAGCATGCCTGCCGGTGCGCCCGGCCGCGGGTTGCTTCCGTAGGCCAGCTCGGAGGGAATCCAAAAGCGCGTTTTTTCCCCTTCCACCATCAGCTGCAGCCCTTCCGTCCAGCCCTTGATGACGCCATTCAACCCGAAACTCGCAGGTTCGCCGCGGGTGACCGAGCTGTCGAACATCTTGCCGTCCGTCGTCCAACCCGAGTAGTTCACCTTCACGTGGTCGCTCGCGGTCGGATGACGTGTGCCCTTTCCTTTCTGAAGAACGCGGTAGGCGAGTCCCGATTCGGTTTTCTTGGCATTGGCAGGCGGCGCTTTGACGTCCGGCGGAACCGCCGGAGGTTTGGGTGCCTGCGTGAAGTCGAGAAGCTCGACGTCGAATACGAGCATGCCCGCCGGCATGCCCGGTTGTGAGGGCGCGTCGCCATAAGCGAGTTTGCCGGGAATCCAGAGGCGCGCCTTTTCGCCCTTGGTCATGAGCTGCAGAGCCTCGGTCCATCCCTTGATGACGCCGCTCACGCGAAAGCTGGCGGGCTCGCCACGGGCCACCGAGCTATCGAACATTTGTCCGTCGGTCGTCCAGCCGGTGTAATGCACGGTGACCTTGTCCTCCGGGCCGGGACGCTCCTTGCCTTTGCCTGGTGTCAGCACCTTCAGTGCAAGCCCCGAGGCGGTTTTCTTGGCGTCGCTCGGCGGGGCCGCGACATCGTCCGGCGCCGGCAACGACTTGGCTGGCGGCGTGGCGGCGGCCGGTGCCACCTCCGCTACCGGATTGGTCGCCGAGGGGGGCGGAGGCGCGGGGGGCGTGGGAACCTTCTGCGTCACGCCTTCCGTCGAACCGGGCTCGGCGGGGCTGCGATCGCATGCGGCGAGGAGCATCACGGCACAGGCCAATGTTGCGTGGCGAAATCGTGCGAAGTAGTTCATGGCTGGGGCGAGAGTAATCCAGGTGGGTCACGCCGCCAACCGTGCGCCTGCCTGCGCATTCCCGCATACGAAATTCCACAGCTGAACATCTCGGGAGGAACGTTAGTCCGACGAGCCGCAGCAAGTCTGCGCGTTTTGGTGTGGTACGGAAATGCGATGACGAAGCTGGGCGAAGAGGCCAGCCCCCGCGGCCCCGCGTCCGGCCGCCAGCGCGCGGCAGACCCGCACGCCCGGCCGGCGAGTTCAGACCCGTGTGCGGGGCGAGCTTCTGCCGAGAATCGCGCAGAGACGCAACGTGTACAGGGAGATCTCAGGGCGAGCGAAGATCGTTTGCGATTGCTGATCGAGCACACGCCTGCCGCGGTAGCCATGGTCGATCTGGAGATGCGCTACTCGGCGGTTAGCCGTCGCTGGCTGCAGGATTATCGACTCGCCAATCAAAACATCGTCGGGCAAGTCCACTATCAAGTTTTTCCCGAGCTGCCCGAGCGCTGGAAAGCGGTCTACGAGCGCTGTCTCGCGGGGGCCACCGAGAAGTGCGAGGAGGACGCCTTCATGCGCACCGACGGATCGATGGAATGGGTGCGCTGGGAGGTCTGCCCCTGGTACGACAGCTCGGGAGCGATCGGCGGTCTTCTTCTTTTCACCGAGGTGATCACCGAGCGCAAGGACTCCGAGCAAGCGCTGCGCGACAGTTTCGAGCAGGCCAAAACGGCGCGTGCCGAAGCCGAAGCTGCGCGTGCGCAGGCCGAGTCAGCCAATCGACTGAAGGACGAATTCTTGGCGCTGCTCGGTCACGAGCTCCGCAACCCGCTCGCTCCGATCCTGACCGCGCTCCAGCTGATGAAAATGCGTGACAGCCAGGCCTCCATGCGAGAGCGGACGATCATCGAGCGGCAGGTGCAACATCTGGTGCGCATGGTCGACGATCTGCTCGACGTGTCGCGCATCACCCGCGGCAAGATCGACCTCAAGCGAGAGCCGGTCGAGATTGCGAACATCATTACCCAGGGGATCGAAATGGCCAGCCCGCTGCTCGAGCAGCGGTCGCACAACTTGCGCGTTTCGGTGCCACGCCGCGGTCTTCTGATCGAAGCCGACCAGGTGCGAATGGCGCAGGTGGTCGCCAACTTGCTCACCAACGCGGCCAAGTATACCGATCCGGGGGGGCTCATCTCGATCTCGGCATCGCGCGACAAAGATCAGATCGTGGTCCGCGTGGCCGACAGTGGCTCGGGCATCGCCCCGGACATGCTGCCCCACGTGTTCAAAATGTTCGTGCAAGGCGAACGAACGCTCGACCGCGCGCAGGGAGGGCTGGGGATCGGTCTCACCCTCGTAAGAAACTTGGTCGAGCTACACGGCGGTTCGGTGACCGCGCACAGCGAAGGGCTCGGCAAAGGCTCCGAGTTCGTGCTGCGCGTACCAGTGGTACCCCAGCAGCAGCTGGAGCTCTCGCTGCAGGCATCCGACGCGGGCGCGGCGCGCACCATGGCCCGCGCGCACCCGCAGGGCAAACGCGTGCTGGTCGTCGACGACAACGCCGATGCTGCCGAAACGCTCGCCGACCTTCTTCATGGGCTCGGCCACACGACTTCGGTCGCTCACGACGGACCGACGGCGCTCTCCAAAGCGGAGGCGTTCCGGCCTCAGGTCGCGCTGCTCGATATCGGCCTGCCGGTGATGGACGGCTATGAGCTCGCGCGCAGGCTGCGCGAGCAGCCCGGATTGCAGCGCCTGCGGCTATTCGCAATCACCGGCTACGGACAAGAATCCGATCGCGAGCGCTCGCGCGCCGCAGGTTTTCACGAGCACCTGGTCAAACCCGTCGATTTCAGCAAGCTCGCGGCGCTCATCGAAGAATCCCGCGCTACCCACGGTTGACGCTTCTGTGGTTGGAAAGTCTGAAATCGGCGCGAGAGTAGCCGACTGTCGGCGTCCGTTCTCGATCACGGCAATCGATGCGTTGCGGGAAGTCACGCGGTACGCTGAACGTCGGTGCTGCGAGCTTGTCCGAAGTGCCGTTTGGCGTCGAGCGAAGATCTCTTCTGTCCCAACGACGGGACGCGGCTGGTCGACGGTGCCGAGCTGCCCTCACCTGCGTGCCGTGAAGCGGCCACGGTGCCCGATACGCCGGCGTCGAAGCCCAAGCTCGTCGTGGCTTCTCCTTTTGCCGATACGCTCGACGACGTCAGCACTGATCCCCTCATTGGAAAGCTGGTCGCCGGACGGTATCGGATCGTGCGTCTGCTCGGCGAAGGCGGAATGGGCACCGTGTACCGGGCGATGCAAGAAACGATCGAGAAGAGGGTCGCGCTCAAAGTGCTCAAGGCGGAGTACTCCTCGAGCCCGGAGATGGTCGTGCGGTTCCGTCGGGAAGCGGTCAGCGCCTGCCGTATCAAACACCCCAACGTCGTCGATGTGTTCGACTTCGGGGAGCTCGAAGATGGCCGCTTCTACCTCGCCATGGAGCTGCTCGAGGGTCGAGATCTGGGCCAAGTGCTCGGCAAGGCCGGGCCTTTGCCTGCCGCGCGAGCCGTGCACATCGCGCTGCAGATTTGCCGCGCTCTGAACGCCGTCCATCAGTCTGGCATCGTGCACCGCGACCTCAAGCCGGAGAATGTATTCCTGCATCGAACCTCGGATGGCGACGAAATCGTCAAGCTCGTCGATTTCGGAATCGCGCACCTTCTCGCCCACGAACCAGACGCGGTTTCCGAGTCGCCGGACGCGGCCGCCTCAGTGCCCGGTGAGCGAAAATTGACGCGAGTGGGGAGCGTGTTCGGAACGCCGGAGTACATGGCGCCCGAACAGGCGACGGCCAGTCGCATCGACCATCGCGCTGACGTCTATGCGACCGGCATCATCCTTTACAAAATGCTGACCGGGCAGACGCCCTTCAGCGGTGAGTCGCTGCTCGAGATCGTCGCCAAGCAAGTCGGAGAAGCTCCGCCGCGCATGGCGACGATGCATCGAGGTCTTTCCGTTCCGAGGGAGCTCGAGCAGGTCGTCATGCGCGCGCTGGAGAAACGTCCGGAGGATCGATTCGAGACTATGGCTCGATTCGCCCGAGCCATCGCCCATGCTTCGCGGGACATTCGGCGGTCGAGAGGGCGATGGACGGGGCGCGCTTCGATGCTGGCGGTAGCGGCCGCGGCCCTTTTCGTCGCGCTCCTCGTGGGGGGCTATTGGCTGCGCCGCCGCGCCGCCATGCAGGCCTCTTTGCTCGAACCGGTCCGCGCGGAGCCTCGATTGCCAGCCGAATGGGCGGCGGTGGTCGACGAAAAGCCCCGGGGTCTTTCCTCCATCACGCCGACCGCGAGTGGCAGCGCGATTCCGCGCACCGAAGTAGAACCAGCCGCTGCGCCGGCTCACACGACCAAGCCGCCGCGTGGAGCGGGTGCTTCGCTCACCTCGACGAAGGATCGTGTCCCCCTCGCCGGACAACCTCGGGCGCAGAGCGCGGATCCATCCGCCGAGCCCAGTCTGCCTCAGCTCGAACGCTGCTTCGAAACCGTGGAGGGCGTCCGACGCGAGGTCCCCTGTAACTGAACCGGCCCTGGGAATGAAGCTGGTTGCCTGGCTGTTGCCGGGATCAAAATGCGACCTTTCGTCCGCCTCCCCCGCACCCTTGCGCTCGTGACCGTGCCTCTCGTGCTGTTGGCGGGTTGCCAGAAGCAGCCCCCGCCCGCCAACGCGCAAAGCTCCCCTGCTTCCGCTGCCTTTCAGCCGGTCGCTGCAGCCAATCCGCTGCCGGCAACGCCAGCGCCGTTCGCGACGCCGCCCCTTCTGGCTGGGACGCCGGACGTGGCCGCGTTGGTTGCCAAAATCAAGCCTTCGGTCGTCAACATCACGACCATTCACGAGCTGCGCGCACCGCAGGCCGAGGGGAACTTCCCCTTCGGGTTCGAGCCCTTCGGACCGGGCCGTCGGGGCGGAGGTGACCAGGTTTTGAAGCGTCAAGCACTCGGATCGGGGTTCATCGTCGACCCCAACGGCCACGTCGTCACCAACGCGCACGTGATCGACGACGCCAACCAGGTCAAGGTCAAGCTCGCCGACGAGCGGGAATTTTCCGCCAAAGTGATCGGGCGCGACAAGCGGCTCGATCTGGCGGTTCTCGAGCTCAGTGGCGCCACCGACTTGCCCGCCGTTGCGCTCGGTTCGAGCGAGCAGCTGCGGGTGGGCGAGTACGTGGTTGCCATCGGCAATCCCTTCGGTCTTGGTCACACCGTGACCATGGGCATCGTCAGCGCCAAAGATCGCGCTATCGGCGCCGGTCCGTACGACGACTTCATTCAGACCGATGCGTCGATCAATCCCGGCAATAGCGGGGGCCCGCTGTTCAATCTGAAAGGCGAAGTCGTCGGCATCAACACGGCGATCAATCCGAACGGCCGC
>DASWDH010000011.1:0-12545 GCA_036395495.1 Polyangiaceae bacterium | reverse complement strand
CAGCAGCAGATCTCGATCGGCAATTGCAGCGAATCGGCCAGATAAGTCCGGCGAGGCCGGTGCAACCTGCTTCCTGTCGGAAGGGCCGCGAGGCAGCACCAGTCCGCTTTCCCAAACAAAGTTCCGCCTGTTTGGTCAGTTTGAGTGGGGATAACGCTACTCCGATGATCGATCTGGCAGCGAGAAACTGGCGAAGTTGTGCTAGGGCTCACTCGATCCACTCGTCGAGCCGAACGGCGACCAGACCGCGATCGCGCATCGCCCGCAGGATGTCCGGCAAAGCTCGGGGTGCGGCGGGAATGCGATCGTCGCGTTCGGCCGCGTCGTGCAGTAGCACGATGGCGCCGTCGCGAAGGCGCGGAACGACGCGTTCGACGACCCGCTCGGGTTCGGTGCGAACGCCGTCCCGCGCGCGCACCGACCATCCGACGATGGTGAGCCCGAGCTCGGCTGCAGCGCGCGCGATGCGCGGATTCGTCTGCCCGACGGCGGGGCGGTACAGCCGTGGCCGCTCTCCGGTCGTGGTCGTGACCACCTCGACGGCGCGCGCGAGATCGGCTCGCACTCGAGCCAGCGATCGGAACGACAGAGCGCGATCGTGCTCGTGGCCGTGCACGCCGAGGAGGTGCCCGCGGCTCACGATCTCACGCAAGAGCTCGGGGTTGCGCGCTCCCTTTTCGCCGAGCACGAAGAACGTGGCCCTCGCTTCCACTCGATCGAGCGCGTCGAGAACGGCTCGGGTAAACGAGGGGTGCGGTCCGTCGTCGAAGGTGAGGGCTACGCCACGAGCCCCCTCGGGTCCGCGCCAGACGACGTCGGCAAACATCTCCAACGACGGGCAGAGCACGCCGTACGTGACGAGCCCTGCATAAGCGAGAAAAGCCGACACGGCCATCCACAAGGGGACGGGCGCCCCCATCAATGATCGCGCGACCAGCGCCAGCGCGGCGAGGGAAGCGACGAGCAGAGCCACGCGACCGGTGGTCATTGGGACATCACTGTAATCGGGTTTGACCTCGGATCGGCGGGCGCCGTGCTAACCTTGACCGGACCGAGGCCAAGCTCTAAAAGGCGTCGAGCGCCCGGCGAGGAACCTTTCCCATGGCCTACATCATCACCGAAAACTGCACCGGATGCACCGCCTGCATCAAGCGCTGCCCGACCGACGCCATCACCGGTGAGCGCAAGTTGCTGCACGTGATCGATCCCGAGCTCTGTATCGACTGCGGTGCCTGCGGCGTCGTCTGCCCCGACGAAGCCATCTACGACCACGAAGGCAATCTCTGCGATATGCTCAAGGCGAACGCGCGCCCGATCGCCTACGTCGATCTTCAGTCGTGCGTCGGTTGCGAGTGGTGCGTGTGGGCCTGTCCGTTCGACGCGCTGGTGATGGGCAAAACGCCAGGCGCTGGTCCCAACGACAAGGGAGCCGGCTGGGAGATCGCGGTTCTGCTCGAGAAAAAATGCGTCGGTTGCACGCTCTGCGAGCTCGATTGCCCCTACGACGCCATCCACATCTTCCGCAAAGACTCCGAAAAGGCGGCTTGGCAGGTCGAGCGTAACACCCGTTTCGAGGAGGAGATTGGCGTGCGCCCCGCCGCCACTGGTCCCAACCCCGACGAGAAAGCTGCGTGAGCGCGGGCTTTCGCGCCCGCTGTCGCCGCTCCTGAAAGTGCATGGCCGCGTTCACGGGCTCGTTTCCCGAAGATCCGGAGCTCCAGCGGCTCGTCGTATCGTTCGAAGCCGGCGACTACCATACGGTGCGTGTCGAAGCGCCCAAGCTCGCCGCGCGAGCGGAGAACCCCGAGGTTCGAAAAGCCGCGCTCGAGCTGAGAAAGCGCATCGATCCGGACCCCGTTCAGCTCTATCTTCTGGGCCTCACGTTCCTTTTGCTCGCGTTTCTCACGGCATGGTTTTACCTTCACAAGCATTGATGCTCGTCGCCGCGTTGTCGCTCGGATGCGGCAGCTCTCAGAGCACGAGCCCCGCGGCGCAGGGGGACGCGAAACTTCCCGAATCGCCGGTGTCCCGGTACCTGCCCCTCATCGATGGGACCATCTGGGCCTACGACGCGGAGGACGACGAAACCGGCAACCGAGGAATGTTCGTCACCAAAGCTCGCCGGCTGCCTGGACCGAGGTTTTCGCTGACGTCGGGGCAAAGCGCGCACATCGTCGAAGTTCGGAGCGACGGCCTGGCGCACGCCGACACGAAAAACTACGTGCTGAAAGCTCCCCTGTCCGCAGGAGCTCAATGGCCGGGGGAAAGAGGCTCTGTCGTGCGGGTGAGCGCGGTGGATCGCGTCGTGGAAGTTCCTGCGGGCAAGTTCGTCGGCTGCATCGATACGATCGAGGAGCTGCCTGCGCCCGCCGGCAAGGATCCACTGCGGCGTGTCACCGCGACCTATTGTCCCGACGTTGGCATCGTCTTGCTTCACGCCGAAGCGTGGCAAAACGGCCGACACGCCGGTGAGCGCGCCACGCTCCGGTCCTTCGGGAAGCCGATTCAAATCCAATAGTTGGCTCCGATTCAGGCCGAGACCAAGACCTCGCCAAGATCGAACGAAGTAACGTAGGCGAGAATTTTCCGTCAGCACGGCCTTGCATTTTCCGTGGATAATCGCATTCTCCAGCTAGGTCGGAAAACTACACGCGACCAGCGTGTGGTGACATCTGGGTCAGCGAAGGAGGAACGTCATGATGAAGATGGCTATCACCGCCGGGTCGTTTGCCCTCGGCGGGGCCGGTGTCGTTCTCGTCGGTTACCTGAACAGCCACCCGCTCGCCTTTACGCATCCGATGGAAAGACCGTCCACCGTCGTCGTGCGAAACGTGGCCGATGTTCCCGTCTCCACCGAGATCGAGGACCAATCGATCCTGCTACCGGAGATCACGGTGAATGCATCGCTTCCAAGGCGGCACGCGACGGCACCTGCGAAATGGAACCCATGCTCGGATTGGTCCAAAGTCGGCGCGAAGTACATCGCAAAGACGGGCGCGACCGGCGATCGTAGCGTACGAACTCTGTGCTCCCAGTAACTTCGAGCTCCCCGAATACCTAAGGGCGACGGTCTCTCAGTCCTTGACCGCGCCGGCAGTAAGCCCCGCGACGATGCGACGCTGAAACACGACGGCGAGCAGCACCAGTGGGGCGACGGCCATCACCGACGCCGCCGCCATTTCGCCCCACGGTTCCTTGTGCTCGCTGGCGAAGAGGCTGATCGCGACGGGGATCGTCCGTTTCTCGGGCGACGACGTGAACGTGAGCGCATAAAGAAACTCGTTATAAGCGAAGATGAAAACGAGGATGCCGGTCGTAACCAGGCCCGGCGCCGACAAGGGCAAGAGCACCCGGCGGAACGTCTGAAACGGCGTGCAGCCATCGATGCGGGCCGCCTCGTAAAGCTGGTGCGGGATGTCGCGAAACACCCCGGTCAGCACCCATAGCGTCAGCGGCAGTGCGAACGTCGTATACGTCAAGATGAGCCCTGCCAGTTGGTCCCTCAGCCCGAGCGCCCGCACGAGGAGGTACAGGGGGCTGACGGTCGCGATGGGGGGGAACATCGAGATAGCCAGTGCGATCATCAAGAGCGCCTTTTTGCCTCGAAAATCGAGCTTGGCCAGGGCGAAGGCGGCCAGCGCACCTATCGCAAGGCAGAGCAGCGTGGTGGCACCGGCGACGAGGAAGCTATTCAGCAAGACCCGTTCGAACGGCCGCCCCTCGAAGGCGCCCCGATAGCTTGCGAGCGACAGCGAGGAGGGCATTCCGAGCTGGAGCAGCTCGCTTTCCGGCCGGAGCGACGTGACCACTTGCCACGCGAAGGGTCCGAGGGCGAATGCGATCGCGAGCCCGACCGCCACCCAGAATCGCGCGCGCGCCATCATGGGCCCCTCGCGCCATCGCCGAGCAGCCTGAGATACAGCATCGAAAGCGCCATCACACATGCGAAGGTGGCAAAAGAAAGCGCGGAGCCGTAGCCGAAATCACCGGTGCGCATGAGCGTCTTGTACGCGTAGATCGAGAGGGTCTCGGTGGTGTTGGCGGGCCCCCCTTCGGTCAGCACGTAGACGGCGTCGAACACTCGGAACGCATCGAGCGTGCGGAAGATGAGCGTCACTGCAAGGGTCGGCTTGAGCATCGGCAGAGTGACGCGGAGGAACGTGTGCAAGCGTGACGCTCCGTCGATCTCGCTCGCTTCGTAAACCTCGCGTGGGATGGTGACGAGCCCTGCCAAGAGCAGAAAAGTGACGAACGGCGTCGTCTTCCAAACGTCGACCACAATCGCCGCATGCATGGCGTAGCCGGGTGAGCCGAGCCAGTTGATCGATGCTCCGGGGACGGCGCGGGTGAGGAGCCCGTAGTCTTGATTGAAGAGCCACGCCCACAACTTGGCCGAGACGACCGTGGGAATCGCCCAAGGAACGAGGATCGAAGCGCGCAAGAGGCTGCGCGCCGCTGTGTGACTCGCGTGCGCCCGGACGTCGAGCAAGAGCGCGAAGCACATGCCGAGCACGAGCTCGACGGCGACGGCGACGACGCTGAAGTACGCGGTATTGCGGAGAGCGCTCCAGAAGCGCGGGTCGCGCGCCATGAATGCGTAGTTCTCGAGGCCGATGAACCGATTCTCATGAAAGACGAGAATCGCGCGGTGCAGGCTGAGCCACACGCCCGCGACCACCGGATAGAGGGCCACCGTCGCAAGAACGAGAATCGCCGGCGCGATCATCCAACGCGCGGCGCGCCGATCGGTCAACGACGATGTCGGCGAGCTCATCGCGACGCCCCGATAATGTGATCCACGAGTACCTGCGCGCGGCCGAGGGCTTCCTCGGGAGCGCGGATGCCAGCGACGGCGGCAGAAAGCTCGCCTTGCACCGTATCGGAGATCATCGCGTAGTAGGGCGTGAGCGGCCGCGGGCGTCCCTCCTCGAGCATGGGGAGGAGTTTGGGCATCAGCGGCGCCCATTCTGCAAGGCGTGGATCGTCGTAGACGTCACGTCGCGCCGGACACCGACTGTAAGCGCCCGCGAGGTTCAGATTGAAGGGGGCGGACGTGAGGTGGCTGACCAGGGCCAGGGCGGCGTCGCGTTTCTCGGGGGCCACGTGGGCATTGACCGCGAGCTCATACCCGCCGAGCACGCCGTGGCCGGGGTCACCGCCCTGCGTCGGAAGAGGCGAGATGTCCACCTTCCCCAAAAGGCGCGAGTCCGGACGCGCGGCCTCCCTCCACGCGTAGGGCCAGTTTCGCATGAAGAGCGCTCGTCCGTCCTGAAACACACGGCGCGTCTCTTCCTCCGCGGACGACGTCACCGAGGCGGGCGAGATCCCCCGCTCGATCAGCGAGCGCATGTACGCGAGCGCCGAGCGTGCCTCACGCGTATCGAGCAGCACGCGCTCGCTGTCCAAGGTCACGCCGCCATGACCCCAGATCGTCTCGAAGACGTTGCACACCAAGCCCTCATACTGCCGGCCCTGCCAAACGTATCCCTGCATGGGGGAATGATCGCGTTGGCCGCGTTGCGCCAGCTCGACGAGCTCAGCGTACGTGCGAGGCGCTCGCTCGACGAGATCCTTTCGTCGGTAGAGAACCCCTACGTCGAGGTACCAGGGCACGGCGAACGTCTTTTCTGCGACGATGACCGCCTCCGCGACACCGCTCAGGAAATCTCGCCGGATCGCGGAGGGAGCGAAGGCGTCGGATAAGTCGAGCAGCCAGCCCGCGCGAGCGAACTCGCGGATCCACACGATGTCGACGATGAACACGTCGAAGTCGCGCGCTCCCCCCTCGAGGGCGGTCAAAAAGAATTGGTGAGCCAGATCCGAAGCGTTGGGCAGCGCTTCGGTGACGACCTCCACGCCATGGAGACGCCCGAAAACGTCGAGCGATTTTCGAAGGGTCTCCTGTTCGCCGAGCGGCTGATACTTGAGGACCAATTGGACTTTGCCGTCGCGAGAGCCATCGCGGAAACTCCGCCGCCCGCGGCCGCAGGCGAGGGGCAGCCCGAGCGCGGCCAAGCCTCGGAGCGCGGTGCGCCTGTCCATGTGATGAAGCCACCCCGGAGAGCGACCCCTGTCAATGGGATCATGCGGCGCGCGCGAATCCGAGCTTTTCTGCCTGGCCCATTCCGTAGAAGCGGGTCAGCGCGTCGCGCAGCTCGGCAAGACGACCCTTTTGCGCATAGAGGACCTCCATGCGCCGCACCAAACGCGCGGCGAGATCGTTGGCGAGCCGATAACGATCGCCGGCTTCGGTCCCCTCCGGATGACAAAAGTGCACGCGCTCGTAGAGGCGCCCGTGCACGTGGCGAGCGAATGCCGCATCGAAAGGGTCTCGGCGGAGCACGAACAGAACGTACTTGTCGATCTCGGCCTGCAGCTCCAGCTCCAGTTGCGTGGCCGGAAGCTCGCGCCGCGCGCGATCCGCGACGTACACGAAGTGACTGACCCCCTCGATGAGCTGACAGAGGCTATCCAGGTCCGGGTCGCTGGACAGTTGCGGCGCGCAAACTTCGATTTCGACGGCGCCGTCTTCCGCGTCGCGGATGAGGACAGCTTCGCGCTCGCCATCGCTGCTGGGACGCAGAAAAGGAGCCACCGAAGGGGCCCGCTCCAACCGATAGAACTGCTCGAGCCCGCGTTGGACCCTGGCAGCTACGTCGTCCGTCTCATCACGCGTCACTCAGGCCCTCCTCAGTGCAGCCCGCCGGTGCCGCGGACCGGAACGAGCCCGCGAGCTCCGAGCTCTTTGGCGAGCGTGGCCGAGCCTGAGCGTAGCCAGCGCTCGTAGAGTTTGAGGATTCCGCGTTCGCCGCGAGCCTGCTGGGCGAGGCTGACCTCGGCCACCGTCGTCAGGACCTCGACGAAGCAGTCGAATTTGTCCGATAGCTCGCAAAAGACGTTGTCTTCAGCTTCGGTTCTCTTGGTCGTCTCGCCGACATCGCTCGTGGGCCGGCGGAGCATCGCCGCGGCACCGCGATAAGCGGTGGCGCCGACATTCGTGACGTAACCCACGTCCACACCCCGGTTCTCGATGTGATCCCCGAAAAAACCGGTGATGTAGAGGACGCCGTCGCCCAGGGCACGCAGCCTCTGAAACCGCTCCGCCCCAGTCGTCCTGAATGCTTCGTCGAGAAGAAATGCCAGAGGCCGGTCGAACGTGTCTTCCCGGACGGGGTCCGGGTGCGCGAAATCGCTAAGGAGTGCCACGAGATAGCTCATCGCCTGGTCCGTGGCTTCCACCTGTCGCGTCCGCACGGCTTCCCCGACCGCCTCGTGGAAGAAGCCCCCTAGGCTGTTGGCCAATGCGATGCTCATGCTTCCGTCGTCCTTTCTGCCGATGCAATGCCGGAACTTACCTGTGGAAAAGCTGTGCCTTTGTGGCCTTCGACCATCAATACGACTCATTTGTTGCAAGAACAAAGCGCGGGCCGGTGGGTTTCGGCGACACCGTTCCCACCGTTGGCCACCCCCGAGCGCGGCTGCTAGGCCGGGTTTGTCCCTTGACAGCCCCGGTTTCACGCCTATTTTGCCCCGCGCAGTTGTTAGCAGTCACATCAGAGGAGTGCTAACAAACGCAACTCGAAGAAGTTCAAGGGCTTTCGGCGGCCGGTCGGGGAAAGCACCAGCCCCGGAGGTCGCTTCGGGCGCCGAACCGAAACGACGGGGGTCGGGTGGCCCCCAACAACCACGGGAGTAAAAACCATGACGATTCGACCACTGCAAGACCGCGTGATCATCAAGCGGGTGAAGGAAGAAGAGAAAAGCAAAGGGGGCATCATCATCCCGGATACCGCGAAGGAGAAGCCCATCGAGGGCAAGGTCGTCGCGGTAGGCAACGGAAAGGTGTTGGAAGACGGCACCGTTCGGAAGCTCGACGTCAAGGCGGGGGACACCGTTCTCTTCGGCAAATACTCGGGGACCGAAGTGAAAATCGACGGCGAGGAACACCTGATTTTGCGCGAGGACGACATCCTCGGCGTGATTGAAAAGTAAGCGAGAAGGAGCTCATCAACATGTCAGCCAAGGAAATTGTCTATACGGAACAAGCTCGTAACCTCATTCTCGCCGGCGTCAACGCGCTCGCCGACGCCGTCAAAGTGACGCTCGGGCCCAAGGGGCGCAACGTCGTCATCGAGAAGACCTTCGGGTCGCCCACCGTCACCAAGGACGGCGTGACGGTCGCCAAGGAGATCGAGCTCGAGAACAAGTTCGAAAACATGGGCGCACAGATGGTGCGTGAGGTCGCCTCCAAGACGTCCGACGTCGCCGGCGACGGCACCACGACGGCTACGGTGCTTGCCCAGGCCATTTACCGCGAGGGTTCCAAACTGGTCGCCGCCGGGCACAACCCGATGGAGATCAAGCGGGGCATCGAGAAGGCAGTCGAGGCGGTGGTCGATGCGCTGAAGAAGAGCGCCAAGCAGACCAAAGATCCCAAGGAGATCGCCCAGGTCGGCACCATCAGCGCCAACGGCGACGAGACGATCGGCAAGCTCCTCGCCGAGGCGATGGAAAAGGTCGGCAAAGAGGGCGTCATCACCGTGGAAGAGGCGAAGAGCGCCGACACGACGCTCGAGGTGGTCGAAGGCATGCAGTTCGACCGCGGTTACCTTTCGCCCTACTTCGTCACCGATCCGGAGCGGATGGAGTCGGTCCAGGAGGATGTCTACCTTCTCATCTCCGAGAAGAAGATCTCCAACATGAAGGACCTTCTCCCGGTGCTCGAGGCGATCGCGCGGCAGCAGAAGCCGCTGCTCATCATCGCCGAGGACATCGAAGGTGAGGCCCTGGCGACGCTCGTCGTGAACAAGCTGCGCGGTACGCTGCAGTGCGCGGCCGTCAAGGCTCCCGGCTTCGGCGACCGCCGCAAGGAGATGCTGAAAGACATCGCGATCCTCACCGGTGGGCAAGTCATCGCCGAAGAGCTCGGGCTCAAGCTCGAGAACGTGACGGTCACCGATCTCGGCCGCGCCAAGCGGGTCGCCATCGACAAGGACAACACCACCATCGTCGGCGGCGAAGGCAAGAAGGACAAGATCAAGGGCCGCATCGCCGAGATCCGTACCCAGATCGACAACACCACCTCCGACTACGATCGCGAGAAGCTGCAGGAGCGGCTCGCGAAACTGGTGGGCGGCGTGGCGGTCGTGAAGGTCGGCGCGGCAACCGAGACCGAGATGAAGGAGAAAAAGGCCCGCGTCGAGGACGCCCTGCACGCGACTCGCGCGGCCGTCGAAGAGGGAATCGTTCCCGGTGGCGGCGTGGCCTTGATTCGCGCTCAGAAGGCCCTCGAGAAGCTCGAGGTTCCCGAAGAGCAGAAGTTCGGCGTCGCCATCATCCGCCGCTCGATCGAAGAACCCATGCGCCAGATCGTTCAGAACGCCGGCGAAGAGGGCTCGATCGTGATCAACAAAGTCCGCGAAGGTAAAGGCAACTTCGGCTACAACGCGCAGACCGGCCAATACGGCGACCTGCTCGAGCAGGGCGTCATCGACCCGGTGAAGGTCGTGCGCTCGGCCCTGCAGAACGCGGCCAGCGTGGCGGGGCTCATGCTCACCACCGAGGCCCTCGTCGCCGAGAAACCGAAGGACAAGGAAGCGCCCGCGGGCGGCCATGGCGGCCACGGGCATCCCGAGTTCTAATCGACCCACACGCAGGCGGGGCCGAAGGCCCGCGCCGAGTAACACGAACAGCGCAGGCGGGGCCGAAGGCCCGCGCCGAGTAACACGAACGAGCCGGCTTCGACCTCGAGGCCGGCTCGCTTCTTTTTGGGGCTCCACCGCAGGCGGGCCGAAGGGCGCGCCGAGTAACACAAAAAGCGGTACGCTGTGGGCAATGTTCGGTGAGGTCACGGTCGTAGGGTGCGGGCTGATTGGCGGGTCCATCGTCAGGAGCCTGCGCGCCAGGGGAGGAGCCTCGCGCCTGTACGTGGTCGATGAGCGGCGGGTCATCGACGCCGCGCGGCCTTACGTGGACGATGGTGCGATTCCCGGATCGCCCGAGGCCTCGGAATGGGTGGCCCGCTCGGAACTGATCGTCCTCGCCGTGCCGGTTGGCGCTATCATGAAGAGCTTGACCTGGGTTCTCGACACCATGGGCGCCGCCGCCGTCGTCACCGATACCGGTTCTGTCAAGAAGCCGGTCGTGGCCGCCGCGGCGCAGCACCCGAGGGGGGCGCGCTTCATCGGCGGCCATCCCATGGCCGGTCGCGAGGTGGGTGGATTCGAGTCGGCGACCCGTGAACTTTTCGAGGGGGCGCAATGGTTTCTGGTGCCGAACACGAACGCAGGTGGGCCGAAGGCGGCGCCGAGCAACACGAACGCAGGCCGAGCCGCTCCGGGGAAGGGGAGCAACCCACTCGATCGCGCCGCGGCTCTGGCGCGAGCGGTCGGTGCCGCGCCCGTGCTCATCGACGCCGACGCACATGACCGCGCGATGGCGTACGTGTCGCATGCTCCGCAGCTGCTCGCGAGCGCCCTCTACGCGGTGGCGGCTCGGGCGGGGGTTCTCGGTGAGGCGGGTTCTGGATTTCGCGACATGACCCGCATCGCGGGCGGACCCTCTTCGATATGGCGAGACATCTTCGAAGCGAATCGGGAACCGATCGCCGAGGCGCTCGGTCAGATCCTCGAACCGCTGGCCGAGCTGAAAGATCGCCTCGCACGCGGCGACGAGGAGGCGATCGCGGCTGGCGTCGAGCTGCTCGAGCGAGCTCACGCCGCGAGGTGCGCCGCACCGCCAGGCCGCGACTCGAAGGGCGAGTCGGACTCATGAACGAAGGGAGCGTGCCGTCCGATCCACGAGTCATCGACGATCGCTACGAGCTCTTGGGGATCATCGGCAAAGGCGGTCACGGCGTCGTCTACAGGGCCCTCGATCGCGACATCGGGGTCGAGGTCGCGATCAAATTCCTTCACGACAGCGTCGCCGTCGATCCGCAATACAACATCCGCATGCTGCGCGAAGCGCAGGTGATGGCTGCCCTGGCGGGCACGAGCGCCATTCGGGTTCACGGCTTGCGAACGACTCCGTACGGCGCCCTCTATCTGGTCATGGAGCTGCTCCACGGCGAGGATCTCGATGATTACCTGATCCGGCTCGAATCGACTGGGCAGAAGCTCTCGGCCTACGAAATGTTCGAACTTTTGGATCCCATCGTCGACACGCTCGAGGCGGCCCACTCGCGCGGCATCGTTCATCGCGATCTCAAGCCGGGCAACATCTTCGTCCTCGATTCGGGCGGGGTGCGGCTTCTGGATTTCGGGCTCGCCAAGGTCCTCGCCGCTTCGCCGCTCACCAGCGACGGGATGATAGCGGGCTCGCCGAGTTACATCGCGCCGGAAGTCTGGAAGGGAAACCCTCGCGTCCTCGACCATCGTATCGACGTCTATTCGCTCGGCGCGATTGCGTACCGCGCGCTGAGCGGGAAGGTGCCGTTCGGTGGGCGGACGCTGCTCGAGAAATTCCAGCTTGCCACGACCGGCGAAAGGCCGAGCCTCTACGCGGAGCGTTCGGATCTGCCACCCCTCATCGACGATTGGGTGGGGATGGCGCTGGCGATCGACCCCGAGCTACGATTTTACCGGGTGCGCGGCATGTGGAACGCGCTTCGCTCTGTGGTGGGGATACCCCGCACCTGAAGGCGTGGGCACCAGCTCAGAACGACGCGGGCGCAGGCGTAGCGGACTTGCCGTACATGAGCTTGGCCATGCCCCAGCCGATCGCGATGATGATCGCTGCCCAGAGCCACCGCAGGTCGTCCCCGAAAACCGTGGGAAAGTGGTTGCTCACCATGAACAACATCAGCGGCACGGACATGTACGTGTTGTGCTTCGACCGCAGACCGGCGAGAGGAACGAGGCCGTCGGGGGGCGCCGTGCCAGCCTTGGTGGCGGTGATGATCTTGCGTTGATTGGGCCAAATGCGCATCCAAACGTTGGCCGCCATGATCGTCCCCAAGATGCCGCCGATGTGAATGAAGAGCGCGCGGCCGGACATGACCATGTTGAGGGCAAAAGCGGCAATCGTGATGAGCACGAAGGACACGATGGCGCCGACCATTTCGTTCTTCGCCATCTGCTTCCACAGCAGATCGTAGATCACCCACGCCACGACGAGGCCACCGAGCCCCGCGCCGATCGCCACACCGGAACTCTGGCTCGGCTCCACGAGCACACCGCCCATGTAGTAGACGATGCCGAGCAACAAGATTCCGGTGATCCAGGTATAGGCGGCGCCCCACCTGAACCAGTAGAGCGCGCGGGGCATGAGCTCGGGAATGACCTTCTTCTTCGAATCGGCGTCGTAGGTTTTGGCCACCTGGGCGTTGACGAAGTTGAAGAACCACAGGTGCCCGATCCACATCACCCCCGCTATCACGTGAATCCAGCGGAAGACGAGGTTCAACAATTCGGTGATCTTGGGGTCCATGGTCACATCCACTCTCTCGGACCGCGTGCGGTCCGCGCTACAGCGGTTTGGCCTAGCATGACTGTGTCAGATCTTCGCTATGACAGATCACGATCGGCAATTGTCATTTGTCGGCC
>DASWDH010000010.1:0-10151 GCA_036395495.1 Polyangiaceae bacterium | reverse complement strand
AGTGGAACGGGGGGCGCCGGAGGTAGCGGCGGGCCAGGCGACGGGAGCATCTTTCGCCACCCGGGCGTCCTCGTGAACAAGGAACAGCTCGAGTTCATCAAGAGCAAGGTGAGCGCCGGAGCCCAGCCGTGGAAGGGCGCTTACGACCGGGTGAGGAACAGCCATTACGCATCGCTTTCCTATCAGCCGAAGCCGAGAGCCACCGTCGAGTGCGGGTCCTACAGCATGCCCGACAACGGTTGCACGGAAGAGTCGGAAGATTCGGTGGCCGCTTACACGCAAGCATTGCTCTGGTATTTCACCGGCAACGCGGCGTACGCGACGAAATCGATTCAGATCATGAATGCCTGGTCGGCGGTGCTGAAGGAACACACCGACACCAACGCACCGCTGCAGTCGGCGTGGACGGCCGCGGTCCTTCCGCGCGCGGCGGAGATCATTCGCTACACCCAAAGCGGCTAGGCGGCGGCCGATGTCGATCGATATGCCGCCATGTTGCGCACGATTTACCTGCCCCAGGTCGTCAACGGCTCCCGGAACAACGGCAACTGGGAGCTCAGCATGATCGAAGCGACGATCGGCATCGCCGTCTTTTTGGAAGACCGAGCGGCCTTCGACCAAGCGCTCTCGCTCTGGCGGGCGCGCGTACCGGCCTATATCTACATGACCTCGGATGGGCCCGCTCCGGTCGAGCCACCGGGAGGCAAGAGCGACATGCTGTCGTTCTGGTATGGGCAAACGATGTACGTCGATGGTCTCGGCCAGGAGACCTGCCGTGACTTGTGGCATTTGCAAATGGGATTTTCCTCGATGATCAACGCCGCCGAGACGGCACGGATTCAGGGCGTCGACCTCTATTCGGAGGAGTCGAAACGCCTCGTCGCCGGCTTCGAGTTCAACGGGCAGTATCTCGACGGTGTCCCCGTCCCGAGCTGGCTGTGCGGAGGAACGGTCAAGCTGGAGACGGCGCCCACCTGGGAGATTGGCTATAACGAATTTGCAAACAGGCTCGGGCTGTCGCTTCCCCACACGAAGAACATCATAGCGAGGATCCGACCGACGGATTCGAGTCGCCAGATGTCGTGGGAAACCTTGACCCATGCCGAGGTCGGAGCCATAGGCATTCCCTAGCATTGCTCTGTCAGATCTTGGCCGTGAGAGATCACGATCGGCAATGGCCGCGTGTGGGCCAGGTACGAAATTTTGCCAGCTGTGCCCCCGGTGCTAGCTTCGCCTCCCTGTCCCGGGTGGCGAACGCTCGGCGAGCGTCGCTGCCGGATTGCACTCAACGAGAGCCACCGTACCACGCGGGGGTGGAGAAACTCGCATGCCGAAAGCACCCAAAGGCGGCCGAAGTGGCCCGCCGATCTATCGCAGACGTCCCTTTCTCATGACGATGGCGACATTCGTCCTTTCGTCGCTGACGCGCCAGGCGCTGGCCGGTGCCGAGGAAGAAACCGGTGAGGTGCAGCCTTCCGCGGCCAAGCACGGTCTTCTCTTCGTCGGTAGTTCCAGCATCAGGCTATGGCAAGTGACCACGTACTTTCCCAGCCTCCCCTGCACCAACGTGGGCGTCGGGGGTTTCCACATCTCCGACGTGAACCATGCCCTCGGGCGCCTCGTCTTCCCCCACGAGCCGAAGGTCATTGTCTTTTACGCCGGCGACAACGACATCGCCGCCGGCAAAACTCCTGGCCAGGTACTCACCAGCTATCGGGAATTCGTGCATCGCGTGCGCGGGCAACTCCCCGACGCGCGCATCGTCTTCATTTCGATCAAACCGAGCGTCTTGCGGCGGGCGTTGTGGGGGAAGATGCGGCAAGCGAATCGGATGATCGAACAGTTCTGTCGTTCCGACGAGCGCCTCGCCTACGCCGACGTGGCGACGCCGATGCTGGACGGCGTGGGTTCGCCGCGACGCGACCTCTTCGCTCCCGACGGCCTGCACTTGAACGGCGAGGGATACCGGCTGTGGACCGGGGTCATCTCGCCCATCGTCGAGCGCGCGTACAACGAGCCCTAGCACTCCATCGGCGCCCAATCTGCAGATCGTGGCTACGTCAAGGAGCGGCAAGCTTGGCGGCGTGCCAGGCCGTGTGGGTCGCGAGCTCGGAAACCCAGAAATTCCAATCGTGACCCCCCTCGCGCTCCTCGAAGGTGTGCTGGATTCCGAGGTCGGTGAGCTCGGCGGCGAAAGCCCGGTTCACGCGGGCCCAGCGGTCCGATGCTCCGATCGTGATGAGCAACGGGATGCGCCGCGCCTCTTCGCGATGCTTTGCCAAAAGATGGAGAGCCGAATTGTCCTCCCACGAGGCGCGAAACTCGCTGTAGGGGCCGAGCTTCTCGACGATCGCAGGATGGTCCTTGGCCGCGGTCAAATCGAGCACGCCGCTCATCGAGCTCGCCGTATCGAAGAGGCCGGGGTGCTTGAGCGCGAGGGTGAGCGCGCCGTGCCCCCCCGCCGAGTTGCCGGCGATCCCACGTCGCTTGTCGACCGGGAAATGCGCCTCGACGTCGGGAAGGACCTCCTCGACGAGGTGCGTTTCGTAGCGACTGTTCGCGATCCGTGGACTGTCGAGGTACCAGCCGTTCTTCCCTCCCTCGGGCGTCACGATGATCAGCTGACGTCGCGAAGAAGCTCTCTCTAGCTCACGATGCGCGTGCTCGGACCAGTCCGCAAAGGAACCGTCCACGCCGTGCAGTAGAAAGAGCACCGGAAGGCGCTTTCCTTCGGCGGCCGAAAGCTGCGGGACATAGGCGAGGTAGGAAACGGTTCGACCGAGCGCACGCGATGCGACCTCCCGCCGGAAGCTGACCGCCAGCGCGGGGTCTTTAGGCACGAGCAAAGCGTGTCGCTCCACGCGCTCCGATACACGGCGGGCAATGTATTCGCCTCCCAACCGCGTGTAATGGACGCCGTCGGTGTCGCGCATGAGCCCGGTGACACCGTCCACGTCGGCGGCCGTGCGGTACCCCCCTGCCCTGTCGATCGAAAGGTCCCACGACGATAGAAAAACACCGCCCGCTGCCTCCGTAAAGTCCTGGGTGAGCTGGTTGACGTGCACGAGGCGGTTGGAAAAGACGGGGTCCCGCATGATGGGCATGCCGAGCATCACCATCTGCGCACCATGGCTTCGGACGAGATCCACGAGCGCGCGTACGCGCGCGCCGTACTCCTCGTCCCATTCGGGCGTTCCGTATTTGACGATGCGGCCGCCGGAAAGAACCATCCCTTGCGCATCGTTGCCTCCGAAGTTGCCGATCACCAGATCCGGATGAAACTCGTCGAGGAGAGCGCGAGTCTTGGCCGGCCAGTCCAACACGTCGGGACGGGCGAGGCTGGTGGAAAGTTTGCCGAAGCGGGTGACCTTGAGGTCCCGGTAAAACGAGCGAAAGTGGCGCTCGAGCTCCGCTCCGAGGTTCAGCTGGATGGATGATTCGCCGATCAAGAGCAGACGACGCACCTCGGCTGGGCTCGGAAGCAGCGGCGGGCGCTCGGCAGCGACAGGCGCCTGGCCCGAGGCGGCAGAACCGCTGGCCTCTGGGGAAGGCGCCGGCGTGCCTTCCGCAAGTCCGCGCTTGAGCCAAACGACGTCGCTCTTGGCGCGCGCGCTCAGCGCGTCGACGTAGCCGTGCCCCTCGCCGAAACCGGTGAGCTCGGCGGCCCGAACGAGCCAGGTTGCCGCGGAGAGCGCCCACGGTCGTGCGCCGAGCCAGCTGTCCTGGACGATGCGTGCCCGGATCTCCGGCGCGCCATACAGGGAGAGCACGATCGTAGAAAACCACAGCGCGATCAGCACCGAAATCGGAGACGCGAACTCGCGCGGACGCCGTTGGTCGGGGTGGCCGGTGGATCTCTGCGGCATTGTCAAAAACCGAAGTAAATGTAGGGGGCCACGTCACGCGTCTTGATCGTGAGCATGACCAGGCCGATCGTCGCCCAAGCAAGGGGCCGCGCCAGGGCAGGCAGGCGTGCATGCCCGCGGACGAAGGCCTCGAAGATCGGACGACCGACGAAGTTCATGGCGATCGTGAGCACCGTCACCCCCACTACCACCGGATCGATCCCGTGGCCGCGCGCGGTGAGCTGGGCCAGGCCGCGAAAAAACTCACCGGTGACTTCCAGATCGGCCGATTTGAAAGGAATACGCACGAACGCGCAGAAGTTCAGGGTGACGAACCACCCGGCGACCGCCCACGCCCACGAACGGCGTCGGTAGGGGTCGAGGCCCCATGCACGTCGAAGGTCGAGCGACAGCTTGAAAACTGCAAGGCCGACCCCGTGGGCCAAGCCCCAAATCACGTACGTCCACTGCGATCCGTGCCAGATGCCACACACCAGGAAGGTGAGAATGAGGTTGAGATACGTTCGCGATTTCGAGCGCCGCGAACCGCCCAGCGGAAAGTAGATATAATCGCGCAGCCAGGTCGAGAAAGTGATGTGCCAGCGGTTCCAATACTCGCCGATGTTGGTGGCCGCATAGGGGTAGCGGAAGTTCTCGGGGATCTCGAAACCGAGCAGGAGCGCGAGACCTCGCGCGAGGTCGGTGTACCCACTGAAATCGAGATAGATCTGCGCGGTGTACGCGTAGACCGCGATCAGGAGCTCGAGCGACGAGTAGCTCGCCGGTAGCCCGAATGCGTCGTCCACCAGGTGCGTCGCCAACAGGGAGGCGAGCACCATCTTTTTGAACAGTCCGGAGGTGATGAGAGCAATCGCTCTCGACGGATCCGGAACGTTCTCTGGGCTCTCGCCTCCGATCTGCGGCAAAAGCTCGTGCGAACGGCAGATGGGGCCCGCGAGGAGCTTCGGAAAGAACGCCATGAAAAGCAAAAAGTCGAGAAGCGAGCGCGGCCGATACGCGGTGCCGCGATAGGTGTCTACAAGATAAGCAATGCCCTGGAACGTGTAGAAGGAGATGCCGACCGGCAACAGAATCTCGAGGATCGGCAGATGAGCGGACAGGCCGAGAAAACCCGCGAAGGACGAGACCGATGCGCGAAAGAAATCGTAGAGCTTGAAAACGCAGAGAACGCCCACGTTGAACGTGATCCCTAGAAAGGCCACCGCACGGCGAGCGGCGGGTGCGCGCAAGCGAACGAGCACTTCGGCGAATGCCCAGTCGACGAGAGACACGCCGGCGAGCAGCGAGAGCAGCCTGAGGTCCCACTTCGCGTAGAAAAAGTAGCTGGCGACCAGAAGGAAGACCTTCTGCGAGGTGCGGTGCCGGCGCAGCAACCAGCTGATGGTCGCGGTGAGGACGAAAAAAAATGTGAACTCGATCGTCGGGAACGACACGGCAAACGTGGGCACGTGGGTCTACCGCACGCGCCCGACCAGCTTCGCGTGTGCCGCTGGGTTGGTCAAGATTTGGTCGAACCCAGCGCTACACCGCGCGACCTCCCAAACCTTGCCTCATCCGATTCCACACACCTCGCCAGAAGCCACCACGCCGTCCGGTGCCGCGCGCGCGCTGGCGCTCTTCGGCCTTGCGGACCGCATTTTTCTCATGACCTCCGAGGTAGCTGCTGCTGGCGGGCTTGTAGTCTTCGCCCGTCTCGTGTCGCGGTTCTCGAGGGCCGAATTCGATCGTTCCGGTGGGTTCATCGAGGATCTCGGTGCGTATATCGATACTTCTCGAGCCCGGCTGATTCGTCGGCATGGTTTCCTCCCGCCTTTCTGGGTTCATGGAGAACCACAGCCCATTTGCCCACCCCCCCTTCGGTTGGTCCGAATCACCAGGCGGCCGAGCCGAAGCGTCGTTATCGAAGTTCCAACCTTCGGAACGCGGCCGGGACGTGGAACGTTGGTTGGCCGGTGGGTGACCACGCCAAAAAGAGGGCGTCGCGCTCGGGCTGCGTTTTGCCGCCGGGACGCTCGATGCGAAACAGATTGAACCGCCATCGATCTCCGGGGTGCGGCGGCAGCGTCGCTCGCGGCGCCGCGGTAGCGAAGCCGCGCCAGGGCAAGAAGGCCAGGGCGCTCCAACCGGTGACCGAACCGGCCCCGTCGCGGCGGATCGCGACGCGGCTCTCGAGCCCCTCGAGATTCCAGGACCGGTCGAAGCGGTGGCCGTCCGGCTTGACCCACACATCGCAAGCGACGTTGCCGGGGTTGATCTCCAGCTCGCCATATTCCCTTTCGAGGCCGGCCGGCTGCAGGAAGATCTCCACGACCTCTTCCTGCCACAGGCGGTCGTCGCGGCCGGTCATCGTGTGCCACGGATCCGCATCGGTGACGTCGAAGCGAATGAAAAGACCGGTGTCGTTCCAGAGGGCACGAAACGCGGTCGGGTAGGCTTCGGGGCCCCAGACGATGCGCTGCGCCGAACCCCAAGGCTCATCCCCCGCCGCGAGCAGCTCGGGCGCAGCCTGTGAAGTCCGCGCAACGCGGTACTCCTCTTCCGCGGGCGCCCTCGCTCGGCAACCACTCGTCAGCAGCACCAAGACGATCGGGCACGAGAAGGCGCGGCCCGAGAGCACGCTCTACGCCGTCCCGCTGGCCTTGGCCAAAACCTTCCATTTAGCGTCGTCCATCGCGCGGGCAGAGAAGATCGACACGCCCGCCGCGCCGCCGTCGAGAGCCGCGGCGATCACCACCTCGAGCGCCGCCGCATCCATCCCCGCCGCGAAGAGGCCGCTGTACACGGGCTTCTTGACCGTCGCCACACCCTCGCGCGTTTCGTCTCTCACCCAGCTCGGGCTCGCCTCGTAGAAGTTGTGATAGAGCATCGGCAAGAACGCATCCAGGTCCCAGCGACCCCAATCCTGGCGAACCATTTCGCGCGCCAGGGTAGGCCCCGGGAACACCGCTGCCGAGATCTGCTTGCCGTGGGCGTGCGCCGCGGGCACGAGATAGCCGTTCACCAGTTCGGTCACGCTGTCGAATCGGTATTGCATCCATTCCGCGTGGCGCGTCGGGTCTTTGATGTCGACGGGATCGATGCCGTGCTTCTGCTTGAACTGCGCGCGACCGTAGGGCGTGTAGCCGTAATCGAACTCCGGTACACCCGGTCCTGGACCAGACCATATTTGCTCCACAGGCCTTTCGGTAGGATCGCGTCGGGGTGACGGATGTAGTCGAGGTGGACGCCGCTGAGCTCGCCGATGGCGGCAAGCTCCTTGACCGTCCCCTGGATGAACTCGCGAACCTCGGGGCGTGCCGGATCGAGGAACTTGTAATAGTCGACGTAGGCCGGTTTTTCGGCGGCCGACTCACCCTTGGCGTTCACATTGTACCAATCGGGGTGGTTCGTCAGCATGTCGTCGATGAGACAGGGCATGCACCACATCCAAGCGTGCACTTCGAGCCCTTCGGCTTTGGCGAGGGGCAACATCATTTCCAGCCGTTCGGTTTTGACCGGCAGGCGTCGGCTGCCGAAGTAGGCGTGCCGCCCATTGTAGACTTCCGGCAGGATCGCCTGAATTCCCGCAGCACGCATGCGCGCGAAATCGCGCTTCCAAAGATCCGGCGGTTGCTCGGGATGCAACGTAATCCAGGTCCAGTTCTTCGTGCGGCGCGCCGGGGGTACATGCGCCTTTTCGGTGGGTGCCACGCGCGAGCAGCCTGCGCCGAGAAGCCCGAGCCCGACCGAGTTCAGAAATGTCCTTCGCTTCACTCGTGAGCACCCTAGCATTACTGCCTCTCACATTGTCCAAGTTCGTATGCGATGATGGCGGCATGTACACACTGCACGGCCACTGCCATTGCAACCAAATCAGGCTCGAGCTTCGTACGGAACAGCGCCCGGAGGAACTTCGACTGCGTGCGTGCCAATGTTCCTTTTGCCGCCGGCACGGCGCGCGAACGACGTCCGACCCCAAGGGAACCCTCCGGATCGTCCTCTCCAACTGCGAAGCCGTGAGCTACTATCAATTCGAGTCACGAACCGCTGAGTTTTTGGTCTGTTCGAGGTGCGGGACGTTCTCCACCGCGCTTCTGCGCGACGGGGATCGCCACTACGCGACGGTCAACGCCAACACCTTCGACGTCCCCCTCCCGCAAGAAGCCGAGCCCGTGGACTACGCCACCGAGTCGCCCGAGCAACGAATCGCGCGCCGGCGGTCGATTTGGACCCCTGCCGAGATCATCGAGAATTGGGGAACGTATTCGGAAAGACGAATTCGCTGAGTGCGAACCAACTACGGCGTGCGTATGGTGCGCTCATGTTCACCTCGCAGCCATGGGACGTCGGATCGCCGAACGAGCGGCCGATCGGGCGGGAGGCGCGAGCGGGGAACCACCTTCCGACCCTGGCACCGCGCGAGGATCGTAACCAACACTCGTGTATGTCCCCTTTTCGAAATCGACACGAGGCCGGGCGGCTGTTGGGGGAGCGGCTTCGACAATATGCCGGGCAACCGGACGTCGTCGTGCTCGGGCTGCCGCGTGGAGGCGTGCCCGTAGCATTCGAAGTGGCTCGTTTCCTTGGTGCGCCGCTCGATGTTTGCGTGGTGCGCAAGCTCGGAGTGCCGGGTCACGAGGAGCTCGCGATGGGCGCCGTCGCGCAAGGGGGTCTCGCCATCGTCAACCGGGAAATCGTCGAGCCGCTGCGGATCCCGCAGTCGGTGATTTCGACCGTCGCCGATCGCGAAGCCGAAGAAGTGGTCCGGCGGGAAAAACTCTATCGCGGAGACCGGCCCCCGCTCGATGTGGAAGGCCGGACCGTCATTCTCGTCGATGACGGGCTCGCCACCGGTGCAACGATGGCCGTCGCAGCGATGGCCCTTCGCTACCACGATCCGAAGAAGATCGTCGTGGCGGCGCCGGTCGGCGCACCCTCCACGCTCGAAGATCTTCGCGACACGGCAGACGAAACGGTGTGCGTGTATACGCCGGAGTCCTTTCGCGCCGTCGGGGAGTGGTACGTCGACTTCTCGCCCACGCGCGACGAAGAGGTGCAGCAGCTCTTGTCCGCTGAAGCTCAGGGCGACGTTGCCGAGTATGGAGAGCGGGCTGTGTCGATCCCCGTCGACGACATGACGCTGGAAGGCGATCTCTGGGTGCCAACCGGCGCCGAAGGAATCGTCGTCTTCGCCCACGGCAGCGGCAGCAGCCGTCACAGTCCGCGCAATCAGTACGTCGCGCGAGCTCTGGAGGAAGCAGGGCTCGCCACACTTCTGCTCGATCTGCTCACCGAAGACGAGGAACGAACCGAAAGCTCCAAGGGGTTTCTGCGTTTCGACATCGAATTGCTTGCGGCACGATTGATGTCGACCACCGATTGGCTGAGACAGGACGCTCGCACGCGCGGACTCGGCATCGGCTACTTCGGTGCAAGCACCGGTGCCGCGGCGGCGTTGGTAGCCGCCGTCGCGCGAGGCACCGACATCCAAGCGGTCGTTTCACGCGGTGGCCGTCCGGATCTGGCGACCTCCGCCCTTTCGCGCGTGCAGGCGCCGGTGTTGCTCATCGTGGGCGGGGACGACACCGTTACCCTCGATCTCAACCGCAAGGCCCTGCAAGAGCTCGCCGTCGAGAAACGTCTGGAGATCGTGCCGGGCGCCTCGCATCTTTTCGAGGAGCCGGGCACGTTGGAACGGGTAGCCGATCTCGCGCGCGATTGGTTCGTCGATCACCTGTCCAAAATCGAAGCCCTCGCGCATCGCACCGCGCCGGCGGAGCACCAGTTCGGGCATTGACTTTCGCCATTATCGTGGGCGCTGGCCGCTCTCTGCGTGGGATCGCGCGCAGCCGCGCGACGCAAGAAATGCGCTTGCCCAGCGTCGCCAGTACCTGGGCGTGTTTGCCACGCATTTGGTTCGGTGTTTTGGCCGTCACTCGCAGGTGACCGACGAAATGTACTGCGAGATCCGCGACATAAGGGAAACGTAGAAATCAGCAAAAAATCAGGTTCCGTTCATGTTCGCCGAAAAGCTTTTCTGATAAGAAGCTGAGCGAGAACGTAGGTAGGCCGGACGCGCGTCGATGACGGCGTCGTTCGGTCGATCCGCATTCGTTTCCTTTTCACCGGTGGAACCAAAGAATCGATGGGTTGTCCGTGGACCTTTGGCCTTCGCCCGCTTTCATCAGCAGAACCGGAGAAACCCATGGCAGATGGCTCTTGGAAACCACGGCACATCTCGAACCTGCGGGCGGTTCTTCGTGACGGAAGGCCGCCTCGTTGGCGACTCAGAGCGAGCCGCCGCGC
>DASWDH010000009.1:0-2878 GCA_036395495.1 Polyangiaceae bacterium | reverse complement strand
CGAGCGGTTCCCGCTCGAACGCCGCCAGAGGGGCGGCAAACACACGCGCCACCTCGGCTGCCATCGGCTGCGGCGTGAACGGAGACGAAATCCAGCCGACGTAGGGGGTGATCACGAAGCCCGTCACTGTCACACAGTCGTCGAGCGAACCGAGCACCTCGACAGCGCTCGGCGCGAGACCGATCTCTTCGTGTGACTCGCGCAGCGCGGTCGCCAAGAGGTCGGCATCCTGAGGCTCGTGCTTGCCACCCGGTAATGCTACCTGCCCGCGATGTACGCGCATGCCGTCGGAGCGCCGCACGAGCCAGAGCTCGGTCGGAGCGCCGGGCGACGGGGCGAACAAGGGCAGGAGAACCGATGCTCGCCGGAATCCGCCGGGGTCCACGCGCACGGGCGTGCGTGACGCAAGCAGCTGACGTACGCGATCCGGAAACTCCCGCCCGCTCGTCACCGTCTCATCCGAGGCGGAGAAAGGGGTTGGCGCGCCGCTCTTCACCGATCGTCGTCCGCGGGCCGTGACCAGGGACGACCTGCGTCTCTTCGTGCAGGTTCATGAGCCGCGTGCGAAGCGATCGCATGATGAGATCGCCGTCGCCGCCCCACAGATCGGTGCGTCCGATGCCACGGCGAAAAAGAGTGTCACCGGTGAAGGCCACCGGTCCATTGGGCGAATGAACCAGAAACGAGATGCTGCCCGGCGTGTGGCCGGGCGTGTGCATCACCGAAAGCTCGATATCGCCCGCTCGAACCACGGCGTCGTCGTCGAGGTCTCCGGCGAGATCGCATCGCTCGGGAAGGGGTACCCCCAGCAGCTCGGCCTGCACCGGCAGCAGCTCGTAGAGGAAGCGATCCGCCTCGTGAATACGGGCCTGTGCAGAAGACCAGCGCTGCAGGGGCGCTGTTGCCCCCACATGATCGATGTGCGTATGGCTGTGAACGATTGCCGCCACTTTGGCCCCGTTTTTTTCGAGCTTTGCACGTATCTTCTCGAAATCCCCGCCGGGATCGATCACGATGGCGCTCCGGGTCTCGTCATCCACGAGAATCGAGCAGTTGCATTGCAGGGGCCCTACGGGGAAGGTCTCGATGAGCATTGGTGACCGAGGCGGCAAAAGTTAGGCCCGTTGTAGCACGTGGTTGCATTGGTGCTGGATACCCGGCGAGCACAGATGTCAAACTGAGCGGTATGCTTGCCAGTCCCATCCGATGACATCGTCCGGAGTCGATTCCCCCCCGTCCTCCCCCCCCGGGGCCAAGAGCCTCGTCGGTCGGATTTTGTCCGAGCGCTACCGCATCCAATCGGTGCTCGGAGAGGGGGGGATGGGAGCCGTCTACCTCGCCGAGCACGTGCTCATGCGAAAGCGCCTGGCGGTGAAGGTCCTTCACCCCGAGATGACCCGCATGCCAGAGATGGTCGCGCGCTTCGAGCGCGAAGCGATGGCGGCCGCCCACATCGAACATCCCAACGTGGCCGCGGCGACCGACTTCGGCAAGCTCGAGGACGGCGCCTTTTTTCTGGTTCTGGAATATGTCGAGGGCACGAGCTTGCGCGATCTCATCGCGCAAGGGCCGCTCACGGCCGAGCGAGCCCTGCACATCTGCTACCAAATCGCATCGGCGCTCGCGCGCGCACACGCCCTCGGCATCGTGCATCGCGACCTCAAACCCGAAAATGTGATGCTGGTCGAACGGGACACCGACCCGAACTTCGTCAAGGTGCTCGATTTCGGCATCGCTAAAGTTCCGGTGGGGGAGCTCTCCCAGCAAGGGCCCAATTCGGGCCAGGTGCTCACGCAGCTCGGCATGGTGTACGGCACGCCCGAGTACATGGCTCCCGAACAAGCGCTCGGGCAGGAAGTCGATGCGCGCGCCGATCTCTATGCCCTCGGGGTCATGCTCTTCGAGATGCTGACCGGCGTGCGGCCCTTCGAGTCGGACAGCAAGGTCAGCCTCCTCGGAATGAAGGTCACCTCGGATCCCCCTTCGATTGCGAGCAAGAATCCCTCGGTGCGTGTACCGGAAGCGGTCGAAGCGATCGTGCGTCACCTGCTCGACAAAGAAGCGAAAAGCCGATTTCAGGATGCGCGGGAGATCTTGGATGCGATCGACAAGACCCGCATCGGCGAAGCGATGACCGAGGTGCCGTCGGGGCGCATGAATTTGAACGCCGCGACGGGGCCGGCGTCGGCGCGCTACCGTGCTTCGCTGGCGTCGGTATCGAGAGCCGCGCTCGGATCGGGAGACGTGAGCCCGTCGGGGGCGCGCTTGGCCGAACGGCGCGCGCAGATGTTGGCTTGGGTGAACGGCGTACGAGAAAAGCTGCCCGCCGTCTTGTCGCAGTTTCCGGCGTGGGCGCTCGTCGTGAGCGGCGGTCTCGTCGTGCTGCTGCTGGTCCTGGTGAGCCTGGTCGTCTTTCGGGGACCTGAGTCCGTCGCCGCCCCTACGGCCAGCGACGGCACGCCCGCCTCTCCGGCTCCGCCCATTTTCAAAAAATGGCTCGGGCCCTCGACGGCGCCCGGCGATGCGCTCGCGACTGCCTCGGCCAGCGGGGCGGCGGCGCTCGAAGAGCTTTCCGGGCGCTACCCGGACGATCCGGCTGTCGTGCGGGCGCTCGTGCATGCCTACACCAAGGAAAAACGATACCCCGACGCGATGCACGCCATCTCCAAGCTGGTCTCTTTGAACGAGCGTGCGGTGGATGACGACGAGATCAAAGAATCGATCATCGCGGCGGCCGGCAATCTGGCGTCGGTCGACGCTGCCTTCGATCTGCTGGAGAACGGGCTCGGCAGCAAGGGCCCGGATTTGCTCTATGACCTCTCGACGACCAAAGGGCTCTCGCCGCGAACGATGACCCGCATCAAACAGGCGCTCGGCA
>DASWDH010000008.1:0-2729 GCA_036395495.1 Polyangiaceae bacterium | reverse complement strand
AGCCACGACCTGGTCCTTACGCCGACCGTTCCGGTGCCGCCGTTCCCGGTGGAGAGGAATTATCCCGAAGTGATCGCGGGCAAAAAGATGCAGACCTACATCGACTGGGTCGGCCCGACCTTCCTCGTGTCGCTCGCGGCGTTACCAGCGGCGAGCGTGCCTGCGGGATTGAGCGCGGCGAAGTTGCCGGTGGGGCTGCAGATCGTGGGCCCGAGGTTCTCCGAGCCCGCGATTCTCACGGTCGCGAAATTCGTGGAAGCGGCGCACCCGATCGGGCTGCCGCCGAATTGCGCCTGAGGATCGGGAGTTTCTCTACTCGTAGCGCGGCGATCAAGAACCCAGGGCGGGGACTAATTAGGGTTGACTGCGACCGCGGTTAACATGCCGCCGTTCGAAAGGGACGCGTCCTTCGCGGTAACGGCACCGGGGGACAGCGTGCTCACATTCTCGACGAGATAGATGTGACCGTTGGCGCCGACCGCGTAGAGGCGATCGTGAGTCGTGTCAACCACCACTTTCAATATTCCCGTTCCCGAAGGAAACGTCAGGATTTTTCCTGGTGTCGTGGCGCCGCTCACATCA
This sequence comes from Polyangiaceae bacterium, assembly GCA_036395495.1. Lineage (GTDB taxonomy): Bacteria > Myxococcota_A > Polyangia > Polyangiales > Polyangiaceae > DASWDH01. The sequence continues at coordinate 2,147 of DASWDH010000008.1, read as the reverse complement.
TTTGCGGTGCTCGCGCCGCTGAAGACCATCACCTGCAGGCTACTGCTGCCGCCCGCCACGTAGAGGATATCGTTCCCAACGTCCAGAAAAATGCCGCCTACGGACTGATTGACGTTCGCGACGGTCGGGGTAATCGTTCGGTTCGGAGGGTTGCTACCGCTTACCGTGCTCGCGCCGTCGAAGACGCTGATCTGATCGCTGGACGAAGTGTGATTCGTGTTCGATACGTAGAGAATGTCCTTCGTAGTCGTGTCGACGGCAACTCCGTGTATCTGAAAGGTGGCACCGAAATCGCCCGTGATCAAACGGGGCATAGGCGAGCCGTTGGCCGTGCTCGCCCCGGCGAAGACTTTCACCCCGTTCACGTCGTCACCCACGTAGATCCTGTCGTGGGCCGTGTCGAGGAAGAGGGAGCCGGTGTTGCCGATGCCCGAGATGGCGCGGGTGGGGTAGATGTCTCCGTTCGCCGTGCTGGCGTTGTAGAAGACGAGTACCGACGTGCCGTTGCCGACGTAGAGGTAGTCGCGCGCGGTATCGAGTGCGAGACTCCCGATGTTGTTCGAAAGAGACGCGTAGTTGTAAATACTGCCGCCGATGAGGCGGTCGACCGCCAACGTTCCCGCGTCGGGGTTCGGATTGATGAGAGAGCCGATCGCCATGTGCGCCGAGTCGGCGCCGAAGAGCTTGCTCGCCGGGCCCGCGGACATGCCGTATCCGCTGCCGCTGCCGCTATATCCGCCTCCGCATGCCGCCAAGCCGAAGGCCACGATGAGGGCGAACGGCGCCGTGCGCCGAAAACCGTTCCCCATTGGAATGAAAGTGAACATGTGCTTTGTCTCCTCGATGCTCCGAGTCTGTGCGGCGAATCTTACAATTCGCTGTCGAGCCTGACGGGGTTGAGGAACGCGGAAAGACCCGACAGAGCAGAACTCGGAAGACATGCGGTTAACAACGCACGACGCCGGACCCTTCCACCGAGCGATCGAAAAAGACCTGTACCGCCGGACGCTCGGAACCGACCGGGAATCGGCTCAGCCCCACGGTCCGAGATGGGGCTCGCCTGCGGCTGCGGTGACCTTCGGGCTTCAGGGCCTCGAATAAACCAAAAACGCCTGCCGCTCGAGAAAATCGAGCTCGCGCTCCAGTCGGTATCCGGCTTCCTGCATTTCCTTCTTGACGACCTCCACCGGCGTGGTGTGGCCGAAAATCGCGGTCCAGTGCCTGCCGTCGAAGTCGACGATCGCAACGCGGCCGCCGGGGCGCAGGTATCTTGCGGCGTCGGCGAAGTATTTCGCCCGCCCTTCGATGTGGTGGTAGACGTTACACGTGAAGATGAGGTCCACGGACTCGGGCAGCTGCGGATCGTCGTATTTCGCGAGCACCGTTTCGATGTTTGGATGGCTGTCCTCCTTCGCGCGAGCGCCGACGTAGTCGAGCATGTCGCGGTCGACGTCCGCCGCGTAGACCTTGCCCGTGGGTCCGACTGCTTTCGAAAACCGGAAGGTGAAATAGCCGCCGCCCGAGCCGAGGTCGGCGACGCGGTCGCCCGCTCGAAGCGCGAGCGCCGCGACGACCTCGTCGGGTTTCTGCCAGCCGTCTCGGCCGAAGCCTTCGTAGGCGAAACGTTTGAATGAAGTGCAGCCGGCGAGAAGAACGAGCGCCGCGAGAAAAGCAAGGCCCCAGGATTTGGGGTCGCGATGCGCGAGAGTCGCTGGGTCCCCGCTTTCGCGGGGACGACGAAAATAGACGGTCAGCCCCACGGCCCGAGATAAGGCTCGCCTGTATACGTATCGGATTTAGGCTCGACCGCATTCGGCCAGTCGGCGACGCGGGCAGGCGCGCGAGTCCTCTTGGGTCGCGGCCGCCCGTTCCATCCCACCTGCTCCATGTAGTAATAGAGCTGGATGGCGTGATCGGCCGGGTCGAGCACGCAGGCGCTGTAGTCGATTCCGGGAGCGAGCGCCGGTGGGATCTCGACGAACTTGCCGCTGCGCTCCTTGAGGAAATCGATCGCCGCGCGCAGCTGGCGGTAGGTCGCGACCTGGACACCGAAGCTCATCACGGTGGTGTTCGGCGAGAGGCCGAGCTTTTTTCGGAGCGCGATAGGGTAGAGCGCGAGCGAGTGGTGTTCGGTGCTGCAGCGCAGG
>DASWDH010000007.1:0-7402 GCA_036395495.1 Polyangiaceae bacterium | reverse complement strand
CCCCATGCACTTGCGTCACTCGCGAGCTACTTCGGCGCTGACGCTCCGCCAGCTGTGCCCGCGCCACCACCCGAATCGCCGCCCATGGTGCAGAGCTCCGCCGATCATGCAGGCGCCCGACGCGTGCTGACCGAAGCATGGCGGAGGATCGTCAAGCGCGACCCCACAGCCGCCGAAATTCAGGCCGTTCAGGCGATAGCCCTCCATGAGACGGGATACGGTCAACTCGGGCCTTTTTCCGGATCGCACAACTGGGGCGGCGTGCAGGTTCCAGGCTCGCAAGGTGCGACGGAATGCGGGCCGGGAGGTTTTCTCTGGCACGACACGACGCCCAGACCCGATGGCAGTGACGAACGCTACTCCGTGTGCTTTCGCACGTACGCGGACGACGTCGCGGGCGCGTCCGATGTCGTCCGCAATCTCACGGCAACGCGGCCGAAGACCTTCGCCGCGCTTGCGACGGGCGATGCGGATCGCATCGCCGGCGCGATGTACATCGAACACTACTACGAGGAGCACGGCAAGACGCCGGCGGAACGCATTGCACGGTACGCGCAAGCGCTGTCGAGGCGAGCGGCCGACGTTGCCCACGCTCTCCACGAGCCACTCGTAGTGCGCCGCGGCGTGAGCCATGGGGAGCCGCTCCTTGCCGCGGCGCTTCCGCTCGCCGCTCTTTTCGCCATGCTTGCGCTGGCACATTCGGGAGACGAGCCGGAAGAGCGCTCCTATCACGCGCCAGGGACGCCCCTCTTCACGATACCGAGCGCGCAGGCCGAAACGGGAGTCGACATCTTCCCGACGTTCGTGACGGGCGAGGACGCCAAGCGCTACGTGAACGAGACCGACGCGGCGTATCAGCGGCTCGATCAGGACATCCGCGGCGCGGCCGTCCCCGACGACTTCAAGAGCTCGTGGGGCTTGCACTTCGACGCGTGGAAAAAGTTTCGCGACGATGCGCTCAAGAACGCCGGCTTTTTCAACGCCAAGGCGGTCATGGAACAGACCGATCGGTGGGCCAAGCAGCTCGCAGACTGGCGTGAGTCGTTCACGAAAACCGGCGGCAAGCCCGTCGGGCCCGCACCGCCCGTGCCCGGCCAAGGCGTCGCGTCAGCGACGGCGAGCGCCGGATGGATTCAGGTCGCTCTTCTCATCGCGAGCCTCTTCGGGCTCGGCTACTTGGTTCGCGGGTTTCGGGGAGCGTAAGCGCCATGAATGCCCGCGTCCAAAAGCTGGAAGAGTGGCTCACGGAGCTGACGACCGCGCGTCTGCCAGGCCCCATCGCGCGTGTCGTGGCCGTGCGGCGACGATCCGGCGAGGAGGCAGGAACGTGGGACGTCTTGGACAAGACGGACCTCGTCGAGCTCGCGCTCCGGATCGACAAGACGCTCGTCGAGTTCGGATTCCGGCACTACGAGCTTCGCGCGCTCGATGCCGAGAGCCGGTCGATGGGCTCGCTGCCTTACGAGATCGAGTCCGCGGCCGAGATCGTGCCCATCGGTCCGAGCGGTCAGGTTCCCGCGCTCGTGGAGGACACGCTCGGCCAGGCGCTCCGGTCGTCGCGATCGTTTGCGGGTCTCGGCTTCAAGGCCCTCATCGAAGGCTACGAGCTCTCGAAACAGATCCTGGCGCAGCTCGAGAAGGAGAACGCGAAGCTGCGCGAAGAGAACGCGGCCTTGCGTCGCCGTTTGACCGAGCAGTGGGAGTTTGCCGATAGGCTCTTCACCCACGAGCTTTCGGCGCGCGTCGATGCGGACAAGGCCATGCGCCAAGGTCGCATGGCGGAAATGCTCACGAGCGCCGTGATGGCGCGCCTGGCCGGCCGCGACACGACACCCGAGGGGCAGGCCATCCAAACGCGGATGGCGATGTCGCTCCTGCGATCCATCCGGCCGGATCAGATGCAGAAGCTCCTGCCCTTCCTGACCGACGACCAGAAGCTCGCGCTCATGGAGCTCATGAGCCAAGCCGAGGAGCAGGCGAAGAAGGCGACGCCCGAGGACGCCGCGAGCGCCGCGGCCCAGGCGAACGCGAATGGAAAGGGGGCCCGCTGATGCCTCGAAGACCTCCGAAGGCCTGGTGGAACGCGTGCGTCACGGGCGTCGTCGAAAAGGGCGGTCGTCGAGCGCGCGATCCGCGAGCGGTCTGCGGAGCCGTCTGGGCTCGAAAACCCCAAAGAGAAAAGGAGCACATCACCATGGCGTCCGAACGAACGAAACGCAGAGGAAAGAAAAGACACAAGGCCCATCACGCGGCCGCGCCGACGCACCACCACACGCAGCCCAAGGTCGCTCAGCACCCGCGTGCTGGGCAAAGCGTGCACCATCGCCGGCGGCGCACACATGCCGGGCAGGGGCGCGAGCTTCGGCACCTGGCCGAGCTCCTCCATCAGATGGCGGAGACGAGCACGCATCACCACCCCAAACAGCACGGCGGCCACGCGCCTCCCCCACGCCCGCGTCGCCACTCTGGAGGACCGTCGGGCGCCGCACATCACCGCCGCCGTCACACGCACGCGAAGAACGAGCACAAGACGAGGCGCGCCGCTCACCACCATCATCACCATCGAAAACCAGAAGGGCTTCTGCTCACCAACGATCTCTCCCCTCGCGGTCTCGATCGATTACGGCTCGCGCGAAAGCTCGGCCTCAAAGTGAGGTAATCCGATGGACAGGCTCGGTCACAATTACGAGCTGCCTCCGATGCGCACGATGGCAGGAGCGCCCTACGAGCTTCCGCCCATGATCGGCGACGAGCTCGGCTTTCCATCCGGCCACGATCTCGCCGCGGGTGACTTCGCCATGGTGGGGAGCATCGCCGTGGCCGGAGCCGAACTCGCCCGTGCCATGGGCGATGACTACGCCGCGATCGGGCGCTGTCTCGGGGCGCATACCCGCACCATGGTGGCGTCGCCGCCCTTCGGCGCTGCATATTCCGGCGATTTTCTCGGCCTAGGTCGCGCCTTCCGCGGCGTGGCGCACGCCGTAGCGCCCGTCGTCCGGCTGGCCGAGAAAGGAGTCGCTTCGACATCGAAACAACTCCTTCAGCCTGCAGTCGCAACCGCGACCCACGCTGCCGCGGCGCTCGTACACGGCGTGCGGCAGCTGCACCCCGAAGCGATCGCGCAAATGGCCGCCATCCGAGCGCGCGCGCTCGCCGGTTCCGTCGAGCACTCCGTCGTGTTCCATACGCTGCGCGCAGTTGCGAATAGGGCGCTCGCCCCCGCCGTGCAGATCGTTCACTCCATTTCGCCGCTTCTTCCTTATGCCCAAGCCGTGGCATCCCTCGTGCCGGGTGTCGGCCAGGGGGTGGGTGCCGCCCTCGGCGCCGCGCAGGTTCTTGCAGACGGGCGACCCATCACCGATGCCGCCATCGCGGCCGTGCGGGGCGCCGTGCCCGGAGGTCCCATCGGCAAGCTCGCGTTCGATACCGCGTGGGGCTTGGTCGAAGGGCGTCCGGTGGCGACGGCGGCCCTCGGCGCGCTCCGGAATCAAGTCCCTGGTGACTTGCCGAAGAAAGCCTTCGACACCGCGGTTGCGCTTGCGACAGCCAGAACGGCGCAACAACGACGCCAGGCATTGCAGACGGCCGCGCTTCAAGCGCTCGGCTCGCAATTGCCCCGACCTGCTGGAGGATCACCCTATGGGCTCCCTGGCCTCGTGTAACTCGGCATGCTCGGGCTCGTTCTCTTGCTCATCGCGGTCGCGATGTGGAGCGCGGCTCAGCGTGATGCAGCCGAGTCGGTTCCGGCGGGCGTGGTCGACGACGTCGCGCGCGTGCTTGCGACACGCGATCCCAATCAATACGACGCGATGGCCCGCCGTCTCGATGCTGCCGGGTTTCGTCGGAGCGCCGCCAGTCTACGGAGCGAAGCCATCGCCCTTCGAGCAACCCTGCTCTCTTCGTCGCCCGAAGCGCGCAACACTTCGGCCGAACCGGTACCTGCCGGGCCCATTGGTCCACCGCCACGCGCGACCTGTCCCCGACCGATGCAGGACGGGCACCTGGTCTTGGTCCCTGGCTGCAAGTACAGGGCCCGCCTCAAGCTGTTCGGGGCACAGTGCTTCGGAAGCAATCAAGACATCGCCGACTACTTCCGGAAAATGGGGTTTCACGACGTTCGCGTCTTTCGCCGGGAGAGCGATCTACCCGCCGACTGGCCTCGCTCGGAGCGATACACGAGCACCGGTCCGTTCACGTGTGCGCGCTACGCGGAAGGGATCTGGGGCGCGAGCGCGAAGACGATCCCGATCCCCGACGTCGTCCAATCGATGTGGCTCGTGCGCTAGGGCTGCACGCTTCGGTGGCGCCGCTCGCCCGACCAAAAGACTGCGCCCGGCGGTCCGGACCGCGGTCCCGCTGCGGGAGCCCACCCGGGAGGTGCCATGATGCAATGTCAGAAGTGCGGAGGCGACCTTTCGATGTCCGCTGCCACCGCGGGTGTCACCTGGTGGAGGTGCCTCAGGTGCGGCCAATTCGAGTCCAAGCGCCTGGGCGATGTCGTAGCCCATGCCCCTTCTGTCGCGCCCGCGCCTGCCACTCCCAAAGCAGCGCCGCCCCGAGCGGCCGCTGCCGCACCGAGGGCGATCGCGCCACCCGCGGCCGCGGCGCCGACGACGAGCGCAGCACCAACCACGCCGCTGGCTCCGGAGATCGACGGCTGCGGCGTATGCAGCTCTCCCGACGTGACGTACGTCGTCACGACCGACGTGACCGGCATGCTCATTCGCGCCGCCTTCTGCTCGGTGGAGTGTCTCGCTCAGAAATTCGGTCTGGTTCGAGCTCCCCCTGCGGGAGGTGGCTGACATGTACCCCACGCTGCGCCTGTACGACGGCTACGATCACACCTCACCCGAACTCCAGAAGAGCGTTGAGGAGCTCCAACGCCGCCTCGTCGACGACGGCTTCCCGATCACAGTGGACGGGCGTTTCGGCCGCGTGACCGAAACCGCCGTCAAAGCGTTCCAGCGCGAGCACGGGCTCGACGACGACGGCGTCGTCGGGCCGCTCACTTGGGCCGCGCTGCTTGGTTCGGCGCCGGTGTTCACGACGACGTTTGCGCCGGACGATTCCGGCCTGCTCGCCGAGCTCGCCGAGGCATCCAAGTACGATGACGCCGTCAGCACCGCGGCGGGAAAGTATGACGTCCCCGCGTGCGTCATCGCCGGCATCGGTTCGCGCGAAAGCGGATGGGGACTTCGGCTGCGACCTCGGGGATCCTCAGGCACCGGAGACTTCGGACCACGGAGATTTCCCACGCGGTTCCGAACGGGACCGCTCCCACCAGATGGAGCCGGGTTTGGTCGCGGCCTCTTGCAGATCGACTTCGATGCGCACGCGTTTGCGCGCACAGGTCCCTGGCGCGATCCAGCCGCCAACATCGATTACGGAACGTCGGTTCTGAGCGGGGCGCGCGATTCGCTCGCGCGACGCGTCCACCTTGCGGATGGCGTGCTCTTGCGCGCGTCCATCGTTGCCTACAACTCGGGTGTGGGCAACGTCCTTCGCGCGCTCCAAGGTCGCCACGATCTCGATTTCTACACGGCCGGTCGAAACTATTCGTCCGACGTGCTCAGCCGCGCGGGATGGTTCGCCGGCAAGGGGTGGGCTTGCCAAGGACGTGGAGGGTTCGATGCCCGCCGATGCGCGTGACAAGGACGCTTGCCATGTCCACTAACCGCGTCGCCTACCTGACCCGGACCCGTGCGCCGGCGTCCAGCACTCCCGCGCATCACAACGGTGTGCCCGCGTGCGAAGCGTGCGGCGGCGAGCTCTTGTTCGCGGGCGGCTCGAGCGCCGCCATCGAATGGTGGCGGTGCATCCGATGCGGGCAGTTCTATTCGGCGCGCCGCGGCTGTGCTCACCACCCAGCATCCGGCATGCGGTGCGCCACCTGCGGCGATCCGAACGTGGCGTTCACCGTCACCTTGCGCCGCCTCGGCCACGAAGTCTCTCTCCACTTCTGCTCGAAACGGTGCCTCACACGGGGTCTCGACGACCTCGAAGGAGATCGATCTCATGGCTGATGAAACAAAGAACGACGTCATGCTCCCGCCGGAGCTCTTGAGCGCATTCCCTGTCGGCGGGCTCGCGTTTCTAGCGGGCATCGCAACGGTCCTGGCCGCCGAGCATGGCGCGCTCGCGGCAAGGGAGCTCTTCGCCACACTCGCGGCGTCCGACTCGTTCTGGTGCGAACTTCAAGCTCGGTTCGAGGCGACCCTGCCCGGGCCAGCCTTCGAACCGTTCGCCGCCGAACCTGTCGCGACGCCAGCGCACGCCAACCGGGCCGCTCGGCAGCGACGAACCAACGGCGCGGCCTGACCGTGGATCGATCCGGACGCGCGGGCATGAGCACACCAGCTCATACAGCGATGGCGAAGGCTTGGCTCGTCGCCTACGTGGATCCGACGATGGAGCCCCCGGCCATCTGTGAGGCGGGCATTTTCGCCGAGAACCGTCCTATCAAAGCCGAGCGCCATGCAAGGTTCGCCCAGCTCGTCTTGCTGCAAACAGAAGCCGATACCCACGCGCAAGCGGCCGACGAGATCAAGAAGATCCTCGCCGGTCCCGAGTGGCGCTGGATCTACCGCGTGCCTGTTTTGACCGCAGGCTTCTTGCATGCGTGGCAGGCTGGCCGCTGCCGCGTCTGCGGCATCCGGGAGGATTCACCGGCCCGCAGTGCCGGGCGTCGCGATCCGGATCGCTGTCTCGTGTCGCACGTGGGGCTATGCTCGGGCTGTGGTGAACAGAGGGCGATCCTGCAAGGCGATGCCCTGTGCGCGTTGTGCCGCTATCCCGCGCAAGGCGGCGCGGACGTTCGGCCGGGAGGACAGATGCACCCATGACGCGAGACCCCCAAGACAGGTGCCGTCCTGCGTGACGCCCGCTGTGGATTCGGCGGCTCGGCTCGGCTCGAACGTACGCTGATCGAAAGGACCCATGCGTCCGTCTTCGCCACGAGGACTCACGACGAAGGCCGTCCCTGGCGCGACCCGCTCCACAACCAGCTAGCTTCATACCTCGCGGTAGCCGTCGCGCGATGGCGGTTGTCTTCGCCGGCGGTACGCGCGATGCTCGGGAACGAGGCGCGTCAAATGACGAATAGGCATGTGGGATTGTTCGCTCTCATTCTTGGCGCCGTACCTTTTCTGAGCGGTGTTACGTGCACTCGAGAACTGCACTGTCAGCCAGGGGGAATCTACTACCTCGATCTCGAGTATTTTGGGTCAGGACAGTATCCACCTGGTGTCAACTACGAGGTCCTTGGAGATCAGATCCTCCTGACATGGAAGTTTCGGCTAGGAAATCAACTGGGTGCAGATCCCTTTTTTGCAGCATTCAGGCAGCCTCCTTGCGTTTAGCTGCATGAGTTTGGGTGGCGATGGGAGACGAGCGCAAAGAGATC
>DASWDH010000006.1:0-3287 GCA_036395495.1 Polyangiaceae bacterium | reverse complement strand
CGTAGGAGCCGACGAGCAAGAGACGATCGCGTCGGCTTTCGTCGCGCCGGGATAGGGCCGCCGCGCCGAGCCAGAGGAGCATCGGAAAGTAGAAAACGACGCCGACCTGCTTGCACAGCGTTGCGATCGACGCCAGCATCCCCGCGAGAACCAATTGCCAGACGCGGGTGCGACCCGACGCGCAACCGAGAGCCGACACCAGGCAGAAGAACGACGCCATGAGAAAGGCGTTGCCGGCCGGCTCTCCGTTGTATCCGATGCCGTTCATCGGATGATTGACGACGGCGTACCCGAGTACGAGCGCGAGCGCCGCAACGGCCCCAGCGAACGGACGCCTCGCTTGCCGCCCGGCGGCAAACGCGAAAACGACGCTCGCAACCTCGACGAGGGCGGACGACAGCCTCGTGGGGAGCCAGCCCAGCCCGAACACCTTGGCGAAGGAGCCCACGATCCAATAGAGCATCGGCCCCCGGTGGCTTACGGCGTCCACGAATGGAAGCATGTGGCCCGTGGCCATCCGCTGTCCGAAGGCTGCGATGTAGCCCTCGTCGCTTCCCCCGACCCCGGCAGGTGTCGGAAAGATGTATCTCAGGTGGACGATGGCGACGAGGTACGCGGCGTAGGCAGCCGCGAGCCAGAACGGAGCTTCCAACGAAAGAGCCAACCAACGCAGCTGGCGCGCGGCCGACGAAACCGTCGCGAAACGAACATCGCTTTGCCGCTGTGCCTCGATCCCGAAGCCGCCGTATTCCGACGACGAGAGTGAGTGATGATCTGACACACTTGGCACACGCTCGGTCATCGATCGCATTCGCTTGGCCTAGGCAAGAAGCTGGCCGCTCGGAAATGAGAGGCCCGAGTGCCGGTCGGACCTTAGCCGCGACGGTGTGGCGCTGGCAACATGCACGGGAGAGCCGGTCGCCTGTCGAGTCGCTTCGCGATCGGCAGCGTCTCGTGTCCTCGTCCGAAACGCAACCCGTAGAGCTTGGTCGCTGCCGGGAATCGATTCGTAGGTGTGCCACATGGCACAATGGTTCGGACGTTGCCTACTTCCAGGGCAAAGTCGGGCCAATGGTACGCAGCTTGCTCTCTCGCAGCGGTCGGCTCAGCATCACCCACCGACGAGCCGCCCATGTCGATGTCCGAAAACGGTCAAGTGCAGATCCAGGTGCGCGCGCCTCTTCTCGCGATGCGGGCGGCGGCGGCTGTGGCGGCGATCGCTGCCTTCGCGCTCGCCAGCCGGTATTCGCGCCTCTATTACCAAGACGTGGTCGACGACGCCATGACGTCGATGCAGTATGCGAAGCAACTCGCCCTGGGGCACGGCCTCGTGTTCAATGTCGGCGATCGCGTCGAAGGCTACACGAATTTCCTGTGGGTCGTCTTCATGGCGCCGATCTATGCGCTCTGTTCGTTGCTGCACGTGCAGTTCGTACCCGTCGTGGTTCACGTCAATGCTGCGATCGCGGCCGGCATCGTGGCGCTGACCTACCGCATCGGCGCCAAGCTGTGGGGACCAGGTCATCTCGCGACGTGGACGGCCGTTGCGCTCTGCGTCGTGGACAACTCGTTCACGGTTTGGGCGGCGCTGGGACTGGAAACGCATTTCCTCGGCCTCTGGATGTTGGCGGCACTCGCGCTCGCGATGTCGGGTGTCAGACGCCGCGCAGTTCTGACCGGCGTGATGCTCGCGGCGGCTCACCTCACGCGCCCTGATGCCGCGCTATTTTGCATCGTTCTCGTGGCAACCGAGCTGAGCGAAGCCGTGTGGGCATGGCGTCGCCACCAGATCGTCGCTGCCCGCCGCTCCTTGATCGATGGCGCCGTCATGGGGGGCACCTGGGTTGGTATCTACGCCGTCTACTTCGCTTGGCGATATTGGTATTACGGTTTTCCATTCCCCAACACTTATTATCTCAAGCTCGCCGGCAGCATCGACGCCTGGGCGCGCGGTCTCGAATATGCGAAAAGCTTCTTCGAGGTGCGCGCGTGGGTTCCCGCCTTCGCCACGCTCGGGCTGCTCGGCGTACGGCACAAAGCCGTGCGTGCGCTCGCCGCATACGTCGCGATCCACACCGCCTACCTCATTTACTTGGGCGGCGACTTTTTTTCCGGCCATCGGTTTTTCGTGCCACTCATCCCGCAGTTCGCGCTTCTCGTGGGAGCTGGGCTCGCCGGATTGTGGGACGTTTCGAAGCGCGGCCTGGCACGAAGCTGGCTCAGTCGAGTCGGGATCGGACTCCCGGTCGTCCAAGGATTCTCGGCAGCGATGGTGCTCCTTGCGCTTGCCGTTATTTGGAAGCGCGGACTCGCGCTTGGCCCTCTCAAGGGAGAGATTCTCGAGTTTCGCGACACGATGCGCGGCAATACGAGCATGAGCCGTTGGCTCGGCGAGCAGCGCAGGCCGGGAGATTCGATCGCAACTTGTCTCATCGGGCACACCGGCTTTTACAGCGACATGCGAGTCATCGACGTGTGCGGCGTCATCGATGTCGCTACCGCGCACGCCGAAGTTGCGCAGTTCGGGCACGGCAAAGCCGGTCATGAAAAGATCGCTTCGCTCGAGTACGTTTTGGCGCAGCGACCGACGTACGTCGGAATCTACGTACTCCCGGGCGATTTGGGGCCCTACGGTTATTATCTCAGCGCAGAGGTCCCCCGCAACGGCGCGGAGGGCATCTGGATTCGCGATACGAAGGCTGAACGCGGCACATTCCTCGATACCACGCGTATCGACTTCGAAGCCGATCGGCCGGAGGGGTGGACCGCCGCCGGCACGGCATTCGAGGAGTGGCCGATGCGCGGGCCCCGACAAGGGCAAGGAGAGCTCGTGGGAAGCTCCGGCCGCCTCATCAATACGTTTCATCCCGATCTCGGCAACCGCGCCACCGGCTCGCTGCGTTCCGCTCCGTTCGACCTGGTGGGCGATGCCCTGCTCCTTCGTGTCGCGGGCGGGCGAGACCCCTTCCGCCTGCGCGTGAGTCTGCTCATCGACGGCGCACCCGTGTTCGAGGCAACGGGCAACGAGGGGGACATGCTCAGCCGGCGCGAATGGGACATCCGCCCCTTTCGCGGCCGGCAGGCCGTTCTCGAAATCGTCGACTCGTCCCGCAACGACTGGGGCTACATCGCGGTGGACGACATCGTTCAGTGGAAGGCGAACTGAGCGAACGCACATTGTTCGCCGCACGAGGGTCTTCGAATGCAGCCGTGGTCGAGGGCCCTACTTCGCATTCTCGTGGGCGGGCGCTAGATTAGCCGTGCCATGATCACGGCGAGCCGGCGCG
>DASWDH010000005.1:0-4412 GCA_036395495.1 Polyangiaceae bacterium | reverse complement strand
TACGAGCCGCTCGCGGCCGAGCTCGCAAAAAAAGGACGCGCCCTGGTGCTCATCGGCGAAGCGGCCGCTCGCATCGAGGCGGCCACGTCCGCCGTTGTGAAAACGGTTCGGGCAGCGTCGATGGACCAAGCGGTGTCTCTCGCTTCATCCCTCGCCACGCCGGGCGACGCCGTGCTGCTCAGTCCCGCCTGCTCGAGCTTCGACATGTTCCGCGACTACAAGGATCGCGGTGACGCGTTCGCGCGCGCCGTGAAGGCGCTGGCAGAGGGCCGACCATGACTCCGTTTTTCGCGCGTTCGCCCTTCCGGCGCCGCCCCGAAGAGGGGACGATCGATCCGGTGCTCGCGGCCGTCGTCATTGCGCTCATCGGCTTCGGCGTGGTGATGGTCTACAGCGCGAGTGCGATCGAAGCGACGATCCAGCTGAAAGATCCCCAGTATTTCTTGAAGCGTCAGGTATTTTACGTGGTGCTCGCCCTCGGCCTCATGTGGGTGACGAGCCACGTCGACTACCACCGCTATCGCCGCCACACCTACAGCATTCTGGCCGTGGTGACCGTTCTACTGCTTCTTTGCGTGCTCGGGTTCGGGCACGTCGGCGGCGGCGCCCGGCGGTGGCTTGCGTTCGGTCCTATCCACGTGCAGCCCGCGGAGATGGCCAAGCTGGGGCTCGTGCTCTGGCTCTCTTATTCGCTGTCCAAGAAAGCCGACCAGATCCGCACCTTTCTCATCGGATTCGTTCCGCACCTCATCATGGCTGGGTTTCTGATGTTTCTCTGCCTGAAGCAGCCCGACTTCGGCAGCGCGGTGGTGCTCCTCTTTCTCACGTTCACGATGCTCTTCGTGGCCGGCGCCAAGCTCGGCTACCTGCTCGGCGGGTCGATCGTGGGCACTCTGGCGGGTATTGGCCTCATCTTCTCACGCTCGTATCGGCTGGCCCGTTACCTCGCCTGGCTGGACATGGACAAGCACCGCCAGGATCTCGCCTATCAACCGTTCCAATCGGTCATGAGCTTCGGCTCCGGCGGTCTTGTCGGATTGGGACTCGGGCGTGGCTTGCAAGTGCTCTATCTACCCGAGGCCCACACCGACTTCATTGCCGCGATCGTGGGGGAAGAACTGGGGTTCCTGGGCGTGCTCGGGCTTTGCGCCGCGTACCTGGTCATCGTTTCGCGCGGCGTCCGCGTGGCGCTCCTCGCCAAAGACGATTACGGCAGCTTCATCGCGTTCGGCATTTCGACGATGTTCGGTGTGCAGGCGCTCGTCAACCTGGCGGTCGCCATGGCCATTCTTCCCACCAAAGGTCTGACGCTCCCGTTCGTCAGCTACGGCGGTTCGTCGCTCTTGGTGAACGCCGTCGCCACCGGTGTCCTGCTCAACGTCTCCCGCCAACGCAGCGAGGCTCCCGCCCCGCTGCGGATCGTCTCCGAAAAGATCGATGCTCCCGAAGCCAGCGCCGTCGTCATGACCTCGGCGGAGGAGGGCCGCGCATGAGTCTTCCGGTGATCGTGCTGGCGGGCGGTGGAACGGGCGGGCACGTCTTTCCGATGATCGCCGTGGGCGATGCGCTCCGCGCCGAGGCCGACGTGCGGGTCGTGTACATCGGGACGGCGCGCGGAATCGAGTCCCGTGTCGTGCCGGAGCGGGGCGATGATCTCGAGGTTCTCGATATCGTGCCCATCAAGGGGGGCGGGGTCCGCGGAGCATTGCGCGGGATTTCGCGTGCGGCCATGAGCTTGCCGCGCGCGCGCTCTCTCGTGAAGCGCCTGTCGGCGCGCGCCGTTTTGGCAGTGGGGGGATATGCGGCGGGTCCAGTGGGGCTTGCCGCTTGGTCCGCGCGGGTGCCGGTCGCGATTCACGAGCCGAATCACGCACTCGGTCTCGCGAATCGGTGGCTTCTTCCCTTTGCGCGTCGCGCGTACGTGGCATTCGCCGACACCGCGACGAAGATGCGGCCGGGGGTCGCGGTGCGCACCGGCGTCCCGCTGCGCGGCTCTTTCTTGCCGGTCGCATACGCACCCCACGCCGGTCGCTTCCATGTGCTCGTGTTGGGCGGAAGCCAGGGAGCCAAGGCGCTCAACGAGATCGTCCCTCCCTCGCTCGCCGATGCCGGCGACGACATCGATGGTCTCACCGTCGTCCACCAGGCGGGGCGCGGCCGGGAGGATGAAACTCGCCGGCGCTATGCCGAGCTCGGTATGTCCGGTCGCGCCAGCGTCGTACCCTTCCTCGATGACGTGGCAACCGAGCTTGCGCGCGCCGATCTGGTCATCCAGCGAGCGGGGGCGAGCTCGTTGGCCGAGCTCTGCGCGATCGGCCGCCCTTCGATCTTGATTCCGTTTCCTTTCGCCGCCGACGATCATCAGCAAAAGAACGCCGAAGCGCTGGCTTTTTCGGGTGCTGCAATCGTCGTCTCTCAGGCAGATGCCACGGTGGACCGCCTGGCCGGCCAAGTCGTGAGCTTGGCGAAAGACGAGCGGCGTCGAATGGACATGGCAGCCGCGGCTCAGGCCCAAGGCCGTCCGGATGCCGCGCGCACGGTGGCACGTGACCTTCTCGCGCTCGCCGGGCTGGCGCAGCGATCGGGCAATCCGTCGGCCGAGGGTACGGGAGAACTCCGCGTCGGCAAGAACGGCAAGAGCGGGCTCGAGGTGGCGCGTGTTTAGAGGGCGCGTTCGCCACGTGCATTTCGTCGGCATCGGCGGCATCGGCATGAGCGGGCTCGCCGAGATCCTTCGCTCGCTGGAGTTCGATGTCTCCGGTTCGGATTTGCGGGACAACGACGTCACCAGGCGCCTCGGCGAGCTCGGCGTGCGGATCGACGTCGGGCATCGGGCCGCCAACGTAGCGGGCGCCGACGTCGTCGTGTTCTCGAGTGCGATCGCTCAGGACAATGCCGAAATTCTGGAGGCACGGGCGTCGGGAACGCCGGTCATCGGGCGAGCCGAAATGCTGGCCGAGCTGATGCGCGTGAAATACGGCGTCGCGATCGCCGGCTCGCACGGCAAGACGACGACCACGTCGCTCATCGCCACGGTCCTGCGAGCCGCGGGGCTGGATCCGACGGTCGTCGTCGGAGGCAAGATGGCGGCGCTCGGTTCGAACGCCCGCCTCGGTGCAGGTGATCTCCTGGTGGCAGAAGCCGACGAAAGCGACGGCTCGTTCTTGCGTCTCACACCCACGGTTGCCGTGGTCACCAACATCGACCCCGAGCACCTCGATCACTACGGCACACACGAGAAGATCAAAGAAGCATTCGTGGAATTCGCCAGCCGCGTCCCCTTTTACGGTCTCGCGGTGATGTGCCTCGACCACCCTCACGTGCAGGACATCTTGCCGAAGGTCGCGCGCAGGCACGTCACCTACGGAGTCTCTGCGCAAGCCGATTACTCGGCCAAGTCGATTCGGTACAACGGGCTTCTCACCTCGTTTCATGCCTACAAGCGCGGCGAGTCGTTGGGGGAGTTCGTGGTGAACATGCCCGGCATCCACAACGTGCTCAACTGCCTCGCCGTGATTGCGGTGGCCGACGAGCTCGAGGTTCCGCTCGACGTGACCAAACAAGCGCTCGCCACTTTCGGCGGCGTGGGCCGGCGTTTTTCCATCGTCGGAGAGATTTCCGGCATCACGTTGGTGGATGATTACGGGCATCATCCCGCCGAGATCGAAGCGACGCTCGACGCCGCGCAGCGCGCCTACAACCGCCGCGTCGTCGTCGCTTTTCAGCCGCACCGCTTCACCCGCACACGCGACCTGTTCGACGGTTTTTCACGGGCGTTCAACAAGGCGGATGTCGTCATCGTGACCGATATCTACCCGGCAGGTGAGGCCCCCATCGACGGCGTCAGCGCGTTGCACCTCGCGCAATCGATCCGCGAGCACGGCCATCACGACGTGACGTACGTTGCCGACAAGCGTGCCGTCCCCGACGAGCTCGCGCGTCGCATTCGCAAGGGTGACATCGTGATCGCGCTCGGCGCCGGCGACATCAATGCGGCCGTGCGGGAGCTCGCCGCTCGGCTCGGACAACCGGGCGGTGCGCCATGAGCCACGCTTCCCTCTACCCGCCGGGGCCGCCGCTGCCGCCCAATCGCCGCGTGCGGACGCGCAAGTCACGGCCGGACATCGTCGAAGCACCGGAAGAGCGGGTCACCCTGGAGCCGGCGATCGCGGACGAAAGCCGAGAGACCACGGCCCTGGCCGAAGCACCTGTCCGATGGAAGGAGGCCCTCCGTCTCACCGCGGGCGTGCTGGTCACGGTGGCCGCGGCGCTCGGATGCGTTTGGGGACTCGTTCGCTACACGCGCACCAGCCCGCGTTTTGCCGTGCGCTTCGTCCATGTCGAGGGGAGCTCCCATCGCTCGCCCGAGGACGTCGCGCGCTTTGCGGGAATCGGGCGTGGGCAGAATATCT
>DASWDH010000004.1:0-24073 GCA_036395495.1 Polyangiaceae bacterium | reverse complement strand
CGCGAGCTGTTCGCCCGGGCCGAGGACCGGTTCGTCGTCAAGCTCGAAACCGCGTTGGGAGGACTCCGAGAGACGTCGAGGGTGCAGGTGTCTCTGTGGGGCCGCGGTCCTGCCGTGTACCTTCTTCATGGATGGGGGGGCCGAGCGAGCCAATGGATCTCGTTCATCGAACCCCTGGTGGCGGCGGGCCTCACCGCCGTCGTGCTCGACGCGCCGGGGCACGGCGACTCCCCGGCGCCGCGCACTTCGATTCTGCATTTTGCCGCCGCACTCGCAGCCGTCGTCGACAGCGTTGGTCCGGCGCGAGGCGTGGTCGGGCATTCGCTCGGCGGCGACGCGTGCGCCCTCGCGCTAAACCGAGGTCTCGACGCGAAGAGCGCCGTCCTGATCGGGACGCCAGCCGACCCCGTCCAGTTCTTTCACGGTTTTCTCGAACACCTCGGCGTTGACGAACGGTTGCACGGTTTCATTCGCGCCGACGTCGAGCGGCGCTACGGCTTCCGCTGGGCGGACCTCGCCGTTCGCGCGCCCACCGTGCACCGGGCCGTGCCGGCGTTGGTCGTTCACGATCGCACGGATGCCGAGGTCGGCTACGACGACGCCGGACGAATCGTGCGCGCCTGGCCGTCATCGACGCTGCTCACGACGCAGGGCCTCGGTCATCAACGCATCTTGCGCGATCGCACCGTCGTGCAGAACGTCGTTTCGTTCCTCGCAACATCCAGCCGGTGAACCGCCGAGCGACCTAGCACCCTAGCATCCGACCCAGTAGTGCCGGTAGGGTAGTGCCGGTAGGGGCGGAGCGAGGCTCGTGCTAGCCTTTTTGCAATGGTCATCACGATGCACAAGGACGCGACGGCCGAGCAGATCCGCGCTGTCGCAGACCGCGTTCGCCAGCTCGGGTACGCCCCCCACGAGATGCCGGGCGCGCAGCGTACCGCCATCTGCGTGACCGGGAACAAGGGTCCGCTCGACCCTTCGCTCTTCACCCGGTTCGAAGGAGTGGCCGACGCAGTTCCGATCTCGCAGCCCTACAAGCTCGTGAGCCGCGAGCTGAAACCGGAAGCTACCGTGGTCGAGGTGCGCGGAGTCAAAATCGGAGGGGGCTCGTTCTGCGTCATGGCCGGACCCTGCTCGGTCGAGAGCCGCGAGCAGCTCATGGCGACGGCGGAGCACGTCCGAAAGCACGGGGCACACATGCTGCGCGGCGGCGCGTTCAAACCCCGCACGAGCCCCTACGATTTTCAGGGGCTCAAGGAAGAAGGCCTCAAGCTGCTCGCCGAGGCGCGCGACGCGACGCAGATGCCGGTGATCACGGAGGTCAAAGATGCCGAAACGCTGCCGCTGGTCGCCGAGTACGCCGACGTTCTCCAGATCGGTGCGCGCAACATGCAAAATTTTTCGCTCCTCGAGCGCGTCGGCGAGCTCGGCAAGCCGGTCATGCTCAAGCGCGGTCTCTCCTCGACGGTCAAAGAATGGCTGATGGCCGCCGAATACATCGTGTCCCGCGGCAATCGCAACGTGATCCTGTGCGAACGCGGCATTCGCACTTTCGAGACGATGACGCGTAACACGCTCGATCTCGGCGTCTTGCCGATCCTCCAATCGATCACGCACCTGCCGATCATCGTCGATCCCTCCCACGGAACCGGCGTAGCGAAGGCGGTCATACCGCTGGCTCGCGCCGCTGTCGCCACCGGCGTCGACGGCATCATGGTCGAGGTCCATCCGGACCCTGCCACCGCGCTCTCGGACGGACCGCAAGCCCTCACCTTCCCCATGTTCGAAGAAATGATGCGCGACGTACGGCGCATCGCCGAGGTCATGGGGCAGACCATCGCCGCGTTCTGATCATGCGCCGGCGATCTTCCGGCGTGCGCCGAGCCGACGAGATCTTCGGGTCGGAGCTGCCGACCGAGTGGCGCGCCGACCCCGCGCGCGCGATCGCCATTCTCGAGCCCCTGGTCACCGACGAGCGGCGCGTGCGCCTGCGCGAAATCATTTCGAGACGGCTCGACTCGGTCACGGTGGTCATGGACGCTCCGCACGACCCTCACAACGGCGGGGCCGTCGTGCGCTCGTGCGACGCATTCGGGATCCAGCGGCTTCACGTGATCGAGCGCCACGAACCTTTTCTCGTCGCGACGAGCGTCGCCCGAGGCTCCGAAAAATGGGTGGATGTCCACCTCTACGAGACCGCGGCGGCTGCGGCCGAGGATCTCGCCGAGCGCGGTCACGAATTCATCGCGACACATCCCGACGGCGAGCTTTGGCCGCACGACTTGCGCGACATCGCCCGTCCGGCGCTGGTGATCGGCAACGAGCGCCAAGGCATCGCCGCCGACCTGCGCGAGCGCTGTGCGCGGGCGGTCAGGGTGCCGATGCGAGGCTTCGTCGATAGCCTGAACCTCAGCGTCTGCACCGCGATCTTGTTGGCGGCGGCCGTGCGCGACCGCGAAGGCGACCTCTCGGACGGGGAGCGCCGCCGCCTCTACGCGCGCGGTCTTTTCATGACGGTGCCGCGCGCTGCAGAGGTTCTGCTGCAGGATGCCAAAAGCGGCGCGCGACACCCGTGACACCCCCACACTTCTATACTACCGTGCCGCAGCACTTGGAGGACGGCTGGGCATGGCAAGAGCAAGCAGCAGCACATCGCACGGAGGTTCCGCCATTCTGGGCAAAGGAGCCCACATCCGTGGAAGAATCGCGGGCGAAGGCGATCTTCGCGTCGAGGGGGGCATTTCGGGCGACGTCGCCTTGAAAGGCGACCTCTTCGTGTCCGACGGAGGCGAGGTCACCGCCGACATCGAAGCGAAATCGGTCGTCGTAGAGGGGACCATCGAAGGCGACATCGCGGCGACCGACACCGTGTCGATCCGCGCGAGCGCTCGCGTGTCGGGGGCCATCAAGGGCTCCAGCGTTTCGATCGAGGAAGGCGCCGCCGTGCAAGGGAGCATCGACGCCGATTTCGAGCTACCACCCGAGCTCACCGGTAAAGCGGGTCGCTGAACCGGCAACGAGAGGACCACATGGCCAACACAGTCATCGCGCAGGGCATCACCATCGAGGGGGAGCTCACGTCGGAAGAAGACGTCGTCATCCAGGGAACGCTTCGTGGAAAGTTGGTCTCCAAAGACACGGTGAACGTCGAAAGCGGCGCGATCGTGGAGGCCGACATCGCTGCATCTTCGCTGTCGGTCGGCGGCCACATCACCGGCAACGTGACCGCTAGCGACCGGGTCGATCTGATGCCCGGCGGGCGCCTCATCGGCGACGTCAAGGCCTCGCGCCTGACGATTGCCGACGGGGCATCGTTCAAGGGCAACGTGGATATGGACGTCTAGGCGGCCACGGGCAAAGCTCGGACGAGGAGGAAGCATGGCGGACGTCACGGTGGTCGGACAGGGAATTTTCCTTCGCGGAAGCATTCGCGGCGAAGGCGACGTGGAGATCCGCGGCAGGATCGAGGGTGACATCGAGGTCGGAGGCGAGGTGACGATAGCGGACGGCGCCCTCGTCAAGGCGGATGTCACCGCGCGCCGCATCGTCGTTCGCGGAGCCGTCGCGGGAAACCTGACCGGGGAAGACGGCGTCCGCCTCGAACAGGGCGCGCGCGTCGTCGGCGATTTGCGAGGAGCCACCATCGGCGTGGCCGAAGGGGCACTCGTGCGCGGCACCGTACAGACCGGCAACGCGCCAGCCGAGAGAGGTCGCGCGCGAACCGCGGCCGCTCGCGAGACAAAGCCGGCGGCGCGCGCCGCCGAGCCCCGCAAGCCGGTTCCCGCACCCGCAGCGGCGGCGAAGGGCAACGGGCTGCCGCGCCGCCCCGCGGCCATCGCCCAGGAGGAGCGCACCGGTCCTCCGCCGCCGGTCGTCCCGGCGCTGAAGAAAGGTGCTCGAGCCGCGTTGCGCAAGCGTTCACGATGAGCGATGCGCGGGCCCGCTTGATCGAGCTGCTCCGCGAGCGTTCGTTCGAGCGGAAAAAGGTGCTCCTCGCTTCCGGTCGTGAGAGCGACTTCTTCATCGATTGCAAACAGACGGTCCTCACCGCCGAGGGGCACGCGCTGGTCGGAGAGTTGATGTTCGATGCACTCGACCGGCTGCCGCCCTGCCAGGCGGTGGCCGGCGTCGAGCTCGGCGGCTGTCCGCTTGCCAGCGCGGTATCACTGGTGAGCTTTCAAAAAGGGCGACCGCTCGCCGCGCTTTACGTCCGCAAAGATCAAAAAGATCACGGCTCGAAGCGCCTCGTGGAAGGTGACCGCGCGATGACGCCGGGGATGCCGGTGGCGGTTTTGGAAGACGTGATCACGACCGGCGGTTCGACGCTGAGGGCGGTCGAAAAGCTGACCCTCGCGGGGGTGAAGGTCGTTGGGGTCGTCGCCCTGGTCGACCGGCTCGAGGGGGGCTCCGAAGCCATTCGAGACGCCGGCTTGCCCCTGGTGTCGCTCACCACGCGGCGAGACTTCCTCCCCGAATGAGAACGCTCACTTCGCTTCCGCTAGGGCGCGGTCGACGATTCTTCGGAACTTCGGGAATGGCCACGCGCCGGAGATGAAATAGCCGTTGATGACGAACGCGGGCGTGGCGGTGATCCCAGCGGCCGCGGCGGCTTCCGCATCGGCCCGTACGACTGCCTGGTGTGCGTGACTGTCGAGCGAAGCTCGGAACGTGTCGAGGTCGAGACCGATGGCAGCGGCGTATTGCTCGAGCGCCGGCCGCTTCAAACCGTCCGGCTTGTCCTGGTTGTCGAGAAGAAGGTCGTGCATCTTCCAAAAGCCTTCGGATCCTTTTTGCTTGAACGCCTCCTCGGCCGCCTCCGCGGCAAGCGGTGCATCGGCGTGTATCGGCAGGGGCAGGTGACGAAAGACGATTTTCACCTTGTTGCCGTAAGCAGATAGGACCTCGTTCAATGGCGTTCTCACTCGGTTGCAGAATGGACACTGGAAGTTGCCGATTTCTTGAATCACCACTTTGGCCAGCGCACCTCCCTTGAAAGGAAGGACGCGGGAAGGAATGGCCAGCTCCTTTCGGGCGGTGGGTTCGGGCCCAGCGGCGGTCTTCATGATCTGATCGTAGACTCGCTTGGGCGGGGTCCCCCGGTCGACCAGGGCTTTGGCGACCGCAAGCTGTTCGTCGATGATGGCCTGGAACTTCTCGAACGCTTGCGCTCCGACGATGCGCCGCCCGTTGACGAAGAAGTGCGGCGTGCCCGTGGCCTTGAAGTCGTCGGCGAGATCGCTGTCCGCGTCGATGACGTTCTTGAAACTGTGCCCCTGGACGGCCCGCATGACGGCTCCGACGTCGAGCCCGAGACCCCTGGCCACTCCCTCGAGGTTCGCATCTTCGAGCTCGGGTTGAAGCTCGAAGAGCCGGTCATGGGCTGCCCAGAACCCTGCCTTTCCCTTGTGCTTGAAGGCGAATGCTGCGACCTGCGCGGCGGGCTCGGCGCGGAGATGAAACTGTAGAGGCTCATTTTTCCAGACGATACGGACCTTGTCGCCGTACGCGTCCCGCACCCGCTTGAGCGTTTCCTCGACGCGCTTGGAAAAGGGGCACTGAAAGTCAGCGAACTCCACGATGGTGACCAGGGCCCCATCCGGCCCCCCCGTGGGAGACGCGCCAATCGGAACTTTCCAGATCGTCTTGTCTTCCGGTTGCGCCGGCTCCTCTTTTCGCGGCGGCGCGTTGCTCCAGTTGAGCTTCGACATCTTCTGGTAGATGCGCTCAGAGCTCGTACCTTTCGCCATCTCGGCCTCAGCCTTGACGAGTTCGGGCCGCAGAATGTCGACGAATTTTTGGAGCGGCTGCGCGCCGGACAACGAGATTCCGTTGATGAAGAAGTGAGGCGTACCAAAGACTTTAACGGAATTGCCGAACGCAATATCCCTGTCGACCTTCTCGGCCCATGTATGAGCCTCGAGCCCCCGGCGGAGTTTCGCCTCATCCACGCCAGCTTCCACCGCCCATTTGATATAGTTGTCTTTCTCGAGTTGCTTTTGGTTCTTGAAGACAACGGCATGAAATTTCCAAAAAGCATCGTTGCCGGCGAGCGCAAAAACCCCGGTGGCCGCTTCTGCCGCGGGTTTCGCGGTCGCGTGGAAAGGAAGTGGCATGTTTTTCCACACGACCCGGACCTTCTCGGGCCCATACATGCTCTTGATCTGCTCGATCGTGCTCTGAACCCGCGCGGTGAACGGGCACTGATAATCCCCGAACATGACGATCGTCAGCGGCGCGCCGCGCTTGCCCCAAACGGGATCGTCGCCTTCGATCACAACGGGCGATTCGGCGTCCGACAAAGCGGCGTCTTCCGGCGCACGTTGAGGAACGAGCGGCGGCGCGCTCGACACGCTGGTCGCCTGACGCGAGCCCACGACGGGCGCCTGTGCCCCGCCGCAGCCCAACAGAGTCAGCATCGCTAGCAACAAAGATAGCAATGACTTCACGAGGGACTTGGCTCCCGATGACAGTTCGAGCGGTTGGGGTTCACCCACCCGCAACGCATAAGTTTTCTTGGGCATGATGCCCAGCAGGCTAGCAGAAGTGAGCTAGAGGTCCCGGCCACGTTCGGACGCGATTTTCCGTCGGCTCGATTCGCTCAAATACCCGATAAGTGCAAACGCACCGCTCAATGCGAAATGGGCGAGTGCGCCACCGAATATCGCGAAGACGACGAGCGCGCCGAAGGCGCCACACGCATGTTGGCCACGCACCGCGTAAACGCGGTCCGCTTCGGCCGACCAAAATAACCACGACCATACGAAATAGATCCCCGCCACGACGAAGGGCGCGAGCGCGAAGCGAGCTCGCGATCGATGCAGGCTTGCCCGATAGAGCACGGCAAGTCCCGCCAACTGCGGAAGCACGATCTGAACGAGGATTTGGAGGTGAAACACCTCCGGCAGTCTAGGCTGTCTCGATCGCCGACGTCATCTAGCTCATTTGTGTTTCCAGTGAAATTGCCGCAGAGGGCGCCGGTCGGCCGCCTCCTACCCCGACCCGACCCGACCCGCCCACGGCGCGACGGGCCCATCACGACCCCGACCGGTGATCCCGCATGCCTCGTCGGCGTGGGGGGAGCCCGTTCGCTTCAGGCGCCAACTGCCCGTTGGCTGCGCGCGGTTGCGCCCTCGCTCTGCGGGATCGTCCTGAACCGCCTTGCCGAGGTGGGTTTTGAACAGGGGAGGCGGGAAGGCGGGAAGATTTTCTTTTCTCTTCATCGAATCTTCCCCGTCTTCCCGCCTCCCTGTGAAATCTTCCGGTCCGATCGGGATCGCGTGCCTGACGGCTATGGCAGCGGCGGCGCGGAAATTGCTCAAGGCTTCGGAAGACTCCGTGAGAACGACCATGCAACGACATTTTCTTCGGACGTGGATTGGCGTCGCGCTCGGTTCGAGCGCGTTGGGGATGGCGTCAGGAACGCTGGCCGACGTGAGCGGCTCCAACAAAGCCGCCGCGCAGGCTCTCTTCGATCAGGCCAAACAGCTTTTGGCCCACGGTAAAGCCGACGAGGCTTGCTTGAAGTTCGAAGAGAGTCAGCGGCTCGATCCCGCTAGCGGCACGCTCATCAATCTCGCCGACTGCTACGAACAACAGGGTAAGTTCGCCACCGCCTGGAGTACGTTCCTCGGTGCCGCGACGGCAGCGAAAACGTCCGGCAACGCCGAACGCGAGCGCGTCGCTCGAGAACGAGCCACGGCTCTCGGCCAACATCTTTCGCACATCGTCATCCAAGTGGCGAGCGACGGAACCCCCGGCCTCGAAGTCCAGCGCGATGGGGCGCGCATAGGAAAAGCCCAGTGGGGCACGCCCATTCCCGCCGATCCTGGACCTCACCGCGTCCTGGCGTCGGCGCCAGGACGCAAGGTGTGGGAGACGATCGTGACCCTTCGGCGTGAGCCCGAAACACAGACCGTGTCGGTACCCGAGCTCGAGCCGGCCGCACCCGTGCAGCAACAAGGGCGCGCACCGTCGGACGAAACAGGGGGACTCGGCACGCAACGGACCGGCGCCCTCGTCGCCGGCGGGGTGGGCATCGCTGGTCTCGTCGTCGGCAGCGTATTTGGTCTCGTTTCGAAATCGAAGCACGACGAAGCATCTCAGTTCTGCGACGGGTCGACATGCTCGACCGAGCGCGGCGTCGACCTGAGAAGCGAAGCCTTGGTCGCCGGGAACATTTCCACGGTCGCGTTCATCACGGGAGCCGCGGGACTCGCGGCCGGCGCGGCGTTGTGGGTAACCGCCGCCCCCGACGTCCCCCGCGGCACGACGGCGCAACTGGGCATCGGCCCGGGGTCCCTCGTCTTGAGAGGAACGTGGTAATCGATGATCGCCGCGACCGACTCGAAGAGGCGGATGATGTCTCGCGACCACGGCAAGCTAGCTTACTAGCTAGCCCCCCACCGGGCTATGCCCGACGCCCGATGCGGGAAACCGGGGCGGCGGCGTGGCATGCTGCGCGACGCGACGGCACAGAGGTCGGGGTTACTATGGTGCTACGAGCCCGATAGCTAGTCGGACCCGGGATTCCACGCGCACACCGAATTGTTGCCACAAGCCGCAAGGCTCCGGAGCACGCCTGCTAGATTCCGTCCTTCGGGGATCCCACGCCGCCGCAGCAAAGGAGTCGTATATGGAGCTGATGTTCAAGCGGTGCGCTGGCCTCGACGTGCACCAGCACTCGGTGGTCGCATGCACGCGCATCGTCGAGGACAGCAAGGTCACCGAAGAAGTACGCACGTTCGAGACGACGACGAAGGGGCTACTCGAGTTGTCCGGCTGGCTCGAAGAGCAGGGATGCTCGCACGTCGCGATGGAGGCGACAGGTGTGTACTGGAAGCCGGTGTGGCATGTGCTCGAACCGAGCTTCGAGCTCGTGCTCGCAAACGCGGCGCACATCAAGAACGTGCCGGGGCGCAAGACCGACGTCAACGACGCGACGTGGATCGCCGACCTGCTTGCGCACGGTCTCATCCGCGGCAGCTTCGTCCCGCCGACGCCGGTCCAAGACCTGCGCGCGCTGATGCGAACGCGCAAGCAGCTCGTTCGCGAAGCGGCCGCCTCGGGCGGCGACACGGACCAAGGACACCTACCTGCGCGCTCAATTTCATCGCCTCAAGTCACGCGTCGGGTCCATGAAGGCGGTCATCGCCGTCGCGGCCTCGATGCTCACGGCCGTTTTTCACATGCTCACTACCGGCACCGAGTATCGCGACCTTGGCGGCGCCTTCCTCGATCGTCGTGACTCCACCAAGGTCGCCAAGCGCCTCGTTCGACGCCTCGAAGCGCTGGGGGCTCAAGGTCACCGTGACCGAAGCGGCCTAGGGGTTTCCTGCTAGCAACCTGGCCAGCCACAAGACCTGGCGACCTTAGTGAGAAATGTCGGTCAGGTGCGATCGTCGTACACGCTGGGTCGACCGTTGCGCGGTGCGGCCGTGGGCTTTCCGGTGGCGGTAACGGAAGGGGTCGCGCGGGGGCTCGTCTTTGCCGGCGCGGAGCCGGCGTTCGAGGCTGCTTTCGCGGCGGGGCGAGGCGCAGGTTGCGGCGCGGCGATGAGCGGCGCGGATGCCGGCGGCGCCGCGCTCGCGACGATTGGCGGAGATGGTTCGGGAACCGGCGTTGCCGAAGCGGGGGAAGGAGTATCGAGCTGCCGAATACGCGGCTGCGCGGCGTCGGTCGCGCTCGGAAACCCGATGCGAACGAGCACGGCCAGGATGGCAGTGGCCACCGTGCCCACGGTGACGAACGCGAACATGCGGCGGCGCTTGGGAAGCGCCACTTCGGTGACCTGATCCCATGCAACGCGGGTGGATTTGCGCGGCGTCGCTGGTTGCGCCGCGAGCGCCGTCCGCTCCGAGTCGGGGGGAATGTCCCCGCCGAGTCCGGCAGCGCGGACGGTGCGCACGACTCGCTGCGCCGATGCCCGCGCGCGCTCGGGAGCGAACTCCGAAAGGGCGAGCGCGAGCTCTCCGACGTTTTGGAATCTCCGTTCGCGATCTTTCTCCAAGCACTTGTTGATGATCGCTTCGACGGCTTGTGGAGCATCCGGAACGAGCTGTCGCAGCGGCGGCGGTGGATCGCGCAGGATCTGCCCGCAGAGGTGGGGCGTGGTGTCGGCATGAAAAGGCATGGCGCCGGTCAGCATTTCGAATAGCGTGATTCCCAGCGCCCACACGTCGGCACGCGGATCGACGGTGCTGCCGAACGCCAACTGCTCGGGCGACATGTACGAGGGCGAACCGAGCGCCATGCTCTTGCCGGTCAGGCCCGCGGTGTGGGTGCTCAATCCGCGCGTCGTCACTTTCGAGATTCCGAAGTCGAGCACTTTCACGGCGAAGAGCCCGTCGGCACGACGCATCACGAAGAGATTGGCGGGCTTGAGATCGCGGTGGACGATACCGAGAGCGTGCGCTTCGGCAATGGCCTCGCACGTTTGCAGCATGAACTCGACCGCCTGTCCGAGAGGCAGCGGTCCGCGCGAACGCAGCCATTCCGCCACGTCCTCCCCCTCGAGGTACTCCATCACCATATACGGCAGACCGCTGTCGAGGGAGCCGACGTCGATGACGCGCGCCACGTGCTCGCTCTTGATTTTGATCGCGGTGCGCGCTTCGCGCGCAAAACGCGCGACGATGTCCCCGTCCCCGAGCAGCTCTTCCCGCAAGAACTTGATCGCAACGCGTTCTTCGAGCTGCAGATGGCGTGCGGCGACCACCACCCCCATGCCGCCTTTGGCAATCATTCGCTCGACGTGGTACTTGCCGCCGAGCACGTCTCCCACGCGAACTGGCGAGCTCTGGGCGCCGCTCTCGTTGGCGTCAGGACGGGCGACGGACGTCTCGTCGCGCGGGTCACCGTTGGAAGAAGAATTCGATTCGCTCATTGGCTACCCGACTCACGTCCTATCTTGGAAGACGTTGGGCGGAGACTCCTTGGACGCCGGCGAAGTCGGCGCGCTCGGCGGTGAAGCGCGGGTGACGTTCTTCTTGGTGGGTGGCACAGACGCCGGCGCTCGCTTCAGCGCTTCGACGGGTTCGTCCACTGGAGGTGGAGGCGGTTCCCAGTCGAGCTTGCGCTGCACCGGGGGGGAAGACTCGAGGGGTGCCGTTTCGATCGCGACAATGCGGGGAGCCGAAGGGGCACGCGACCCAAGCGACGGCCACGGACCTTGCACGACCAAGAGCACCGTCGCCACCCCCGCGCCAACGGCAAAAGGCAGGAGAAGGCCGCGACCAGTGTTCAACTCGTGCGCCGCGATCCCACGGGAGAAGGTGCTCATGATGCGTCGTCCTCTAGCAAAGTTCTGAAGCAAAGTTCGATCCAACCCCGGGTTTCTGCAAGACCGCTGGATTGGCCTGCCGTTCGACGAGAGGTGCAACTGGCATCTGCCAACCGCGGATTGGCAGTGCTCTTGCTTGTCTTCCCCCCGGTCGCTAGCGTGCCGGCTGCGCCGACATGAAACAGGACCTGCTTTTCGAAATCGGTGTCGAGGAACTGCCTTCGTCGTTCGTCGCCGGCGCGCTCTCGGCATTGCCTGGTCTCGCGGAGAAGCGACTGTCAGAGCTGCGGCTCACGTACGCCAAGGTGCGCGCTTACGGAACGCCTCGTCGACTCGCCCTCGTCGTCGAAGCGCTCGCCGATCGCCAGCCCGATTTGTCGGAAGAGCTCACCGGACCGCCCGCAAGCGCGGCGTTCGATCGCGAGGGGAAGCCGACCAAGGCGGCCGAAGCTTTCGCGCGAAAGCTGGGATGCGAAGTGGCAGCCCTGCGGACGATCGAAACGCCGAAAGGGAAATACCTGGCCGGAACACGCAAGGCGAAGGGGCAATCGACGACCGCTCTCCTCGGGCCTGCTCTCGCCCAGCTCGCCTCCGAGATACCGTTTCGCAAGTCGATGCGTTGGGGGTCCGGCGAAACCACGTTTGGAAGACCCGTCCATTGGCTGGTCGCGCTCTATGGGGGCGACCTGGTTCCCATCGAGTTCGCCGGCGCGTGCAGCGACCGATCGACGCGCGGCCATCGTTTCCTCTCGCCCGGGCGCATCGAACTCGGCGGCGCTTCCGATTACTTGCCGCGCCTGCGCGGCGCACACGTGCTGGCCGACCCCGAAGAGCGCGAGCGGGTCATGATGGAGCGCCTCCTCGCCGCTGCGCGAGCCGCGGGCGGGGTCCTCATCGAGGACGACTTCTTGGTCGGAGAGAACTCGAGCATGGTGGAAGAACCGCACATCCTGGTGGGAAACTTCGACCCTCCGTACCTCTCGTTGCCGGAAACGGTCATTCTCGAGGTCATGCGCGGGCACCAACGTTATTTCGGAGTGCGAGCGCCAGGTGGGGCGCTCCTGTCGCGCTACCTGGCGGTGGTCAACACCGCGGAGCACGCCGAAAACGTGCGCAAGGGAAACGATCGCGTCATGCGAGCCCGACTCGCCGACGCGCGGTTCTTCTACGACGAGGATCGCAAGATCCCACTCGCCGAACGACGCGCCAAGCTCGCGGGAATCGTTTTTCAGAATCGCCTCGGGCACATGCTGGCCAAATCCGAGCGAATCGAGAAGTTGACGCGCGAGCTCGGCGCGCTGCTCGGGTTGGCGGCGCCCCTCGTCGATGCCGCCACGACGGGTGCCCATCTCGCGAAGTGCGATCTGGTGTCGCTCATGGTCGGCGAATTTCCCGATCTGCAGGGAATCATGGGCCGGGAGTACGCGCTGGCGCAGGGCATCGAATCCCTGGTCGCCGATGTCATTCGCGATCACTATGCCCCACGGGGCGCGAGGGACGCGACGGCGCCATCCGATGCTGCGGCCATCGTGGCTCTCGCCGATCGGTTCGATACCCTCACCGGCTGCTTCTCGGTCGGAATGTCCCCCACCGGCGCGGCCGATCCTTTCGCGCTTCGCCGCGCCGCCCTCGGCATTCTTCGCACGATCATGGCGCAGAGCTACGACCTTTCGCTGCGCGCCGCGGTGAGGAAAGCTTACGAGGGCTTTCAGGGCACCAAGCTCGAGCTCGGCCTGCCCGAGCTCGAAACCAAGCTCGACGATTTTTTTCGCGACCGCCTACGCGGCTTGCTTTCCGCCGATCTACCGGCTGACGTGGTGGATGCGTGCCTGGCGAGCGACGCCGATCGACCCAGTGACGTGCATGCTCGCGCGGTCGCGCTGACGGCGCTCGACCCCGAGGTGCGGGCGCGGGCAGGCGAGGTCTTCAAGAGGGCCACCAACATTGCCAAGGAAGCCCCTCCCGGCCCGCCGCTTTCGCCCGGCGAAGTTTCGACCGATGGGCCGCCCACCGAAGCCGCCCTCTTCGCGGCGTTCGCCGATCTCGGCACCCGGCTCGACCGCGCCAGGCAGAAGAAAGATTGGTCCCAAGCGTTCGCCGCCATAGCGGATTTCGCACCGGGACTGCATCGCTTCTTCGAAGACGTTTACGTGATGGTGGACGACGCCAAAGTGCGCGACAATCGCCTGAGATTGATGCGGGCGATCAGCGAAAGATGTTCGGACGTCGCCCATTTTCAGCTCCTTTCGTCCTCGACGAGCGCCGCGGCTCCCCCCGTTTCAATGCGATAGTGCCAAAGCGCCGTCCGCGAGAGTGGACCGCCGCTTTCGCTGCGGCGATACTGGGTGCAATGCAGTCGGGTGAAGTCATCGCCGATCGATTCGAATTGGAGCGATTGGCAGGAATGGGGGCGATGGGCGAGGTTTGGCGGGCGTGGGACCGCTCCCGTGACTTACCGGTGGCCGTGAAGCTTTTGGCGAGAGACGAGGACGCCGGCGTCAGTCGCTTCCTGCGCGAAGCGGTCTCGCTATCGCAGCTCGATCATCCTGGCATCGTTCGCTACGTGGCGCACGGCGAAATGTCGAGCGGCGAGCTCTACCTGGCAATGGAGTGGCTGGAGGGGGAAGATCTTTCAGAAACGCTGCTGCGCGGCCCGCTCACCGTCGACGGCACCATCGTGCTGTTGCGGCAGGTGGCCGAAGCGCTCTCGGTGGCCCACGCCCGCGGCATCGTTCATCGCGACATCAAGCCGAGCAACCTTTTTTTGCCCGGCGGATCGATCGAGGCGGTCAAGCTCGTCGACTTCGGCGTTGCCCGCATCAAGAACTGGACCGGAACGTGGACGCGCAACGGGTGGATGCTCGGCACGCCGGCCTACATGGCGCCCGAGCAAGTGCGCGGCGATCGCGAAATCGACGCCGGCGCCGACCTCTTTTCCCTCGGCTGCGTCGCATTCGAATGCCTGACCGGCCGCTGTCCGTTCGGGGGGGTGCAGGTGTTGGCGGTGCTCCGCAGCATCATGCAGGACGAAGCCCCTTCCGCGCGCGAGCTTGCTCCCGAGGTGCCGCGCGAGCTCGACGCGCTCATCAAGCAGATGATGGCCAAGGACCGATGCGATCGTCCTCGTGACGCGGCCGAGATCGCAGCCGCGCTGTCGAACTTCGAGGTATCGCCAGAAATCCCGAACGACACCTGGCGCCGTTCGGCTCTGACCAGGGGAGAACAGCGAATCGTCACCGTCTTGCTGGTAGGCGGGACCGACACATCCGAGGTTCCTCCGACCACCATCCTGGAGCGGACCGAAATCAGCCCCAATGAAGTCGACCCCACTCGCAATCTCGGTTTGCTGCTGAAGCGAACCGGGGCGAAGCTCGAGAGGTTCGCGAGCGAGTCGTTCATCCTCGGCCTGCCACCCGGGGGCATGCCGAGCGATCGCGCCGTTCAGACCGCACGTTGCGCGCTTTCGCTCGCGGGCGTGCTGCCCGGACGACCCATGGCGCTGGCGACCGGACGCCGGGAAATCGGTGCGCGTACCGAGCTCGGGACACGCGCGGAGCCGGAAGTCGTCAAGCGAGCGGCGCGGCTCCTCCCCACTGGCACCGAGCCAACAGCTGGCTCCGCCCCGCGCATCGTCGTCGATGATTTGACGGCCAGGCTGCTCGGTAATCGCTTCGAGATCAGTCGAGGTGAGCGCGAACTGGAGCTTCGGGGCGAACGGCCGACGCGTATGGCTCGGCCGGCCATGGGTTCGTTCGTCGGCCGCGAGCGCGAGCTCTCCGCTGTTCACGGCATCTTCACGGAGTGCATCGATGAGCCAATCGCTCGCGCGGTCCTCGTGACGGCGCCGGCCGGTGCGGGCAAGTCGCGCCTGCGCGCCGAGCTTCTCGAACAGCTCGCCCGAGACGGCCGTGCACAGATCTGGGTTGCACGCGGCGATCCCTTGAGCGCGGGTTCGCCGTTCGGCTTGATCTCCCAGTTGATGCGCGACGCGGCCGGCATTTCCGATGGGGATTCGGACGACTTGCAAGAGCACAAGCTCGCGGCCCGCTTCGCCCGCCAAGCCGATGAGGCAGAAGCGATCGATCTCGGTGATCTCGTGCGAGCGCCGCCGCCGCAAGCGCTCCACGGCGATCAACGCACGGTGCGAAGCAGCCCGCCTCCCAAGCCGGAAGAGCCGCACCGCGGGTGGACCGACTTTCTCGCCGCCGCGTGTGAGGCGGGGCCTGTCGTGCTCGTGCTCGAGGACCTGCACTGGGGCGATCTACCGAGCGTGAAGCTCTTGGACTCGACGTTGCGGGACCTGCGCGATGCGCCGCTGATGGTGATCGCTTTCGCCCGGCCGGAGGTGCACGATCTCTTTCCGAAACTGTGGGTCGATCGCGAGCTCGAGGAGATCCGCCTAGGGGCGCTCACCAAAAGCGCGGCCGGGCGCCTCGTGCAAGACGCCTTGGGCGACACGCTGACCAGCGAAGCCCGCAGCAAAATCCTCGATCTTGCAGGAGGTAATCCTTTCTATCTCGAGGAGCTCATGGGCGCGGCATCCGAGCAGCGGGACGCGATTCCCGATACGCTGCTGGCGATGGTGCACGCCCGGCTCGAGAAGCTCGACCCCGAGGCTCGCCGCGTGCTGCGCGCCGCAAGTATTTTCGGACACACGTTCTGGCGAGGCGCCGTGGTCGCCTTATTGGGAGGCGCGCCCACGGTGGCCGACTGGCTGGCCGAGCTCGTCGAGCAGAAGATCGTCACCAAGCAGTCGACGTCGCGGTTCGCGAATGAAGAAGAATACGTCTTCTGCGAGCCGATGGTGCGGGAGGGGGCCTATGCGATGCTGACCAACGCGGATCGCGCGCTCGGTCATTCCCTCGCGGCGCAATGGCTGGAAGAAATGGGAGAGCCGGACGAGGCGGTCATCACTGGTCACTACAAGCGCGCGGAACTTCGCGAGTCGGCGTGACGCGGTTCCGTCGATAAGGGCCAAACCGTGCAGCCGGGTGACGTCGTAGCCGATCGCTTCGAGCTTCTGCGGATCGCCGGTTCGGGCGGGATGGGCGAAGTCTGGCAAGCCCATGACCGTCTCGATGAGGTCACCGTCGCAGTGAAACTGCTGCGAGGACCGAGCGAGGGCGGCCGCGAGCGGTTCATGCGCGAAGCCGTCGCACTCGCCGACCTCAGGCACCCGGGAATCGTCCGATACGTGGCCCATGGACTCACGCCCTCTCAGGAGATCTACCTGGCCATGGAGTGGCTCGAGGGAGAGGACCTGTCGCGAAGGCTTTCGCGTGGCCCGCTCCTCGTCGATGAAACGGTGGCGCTGCTCCGCAGCGTAGCTTCCGCTCTTTCCGGCGCACACGGCCGCGGCGTCATCCATCGCGACCTGAAGCCGGCCAATGTGTTTCTCCCCGATGGTTCCATCAATAGGGCCAAAATCCTCGATTTCGGTGTGGCTCGGATCGGCGAAGCAACGCGAACGCGCGCCGGCGCGATGGTCGGAACGCCCGGCTACATGGCACCGGAGCAGGCGCGCGGAGAGCAGGACATCGACGCTCGAGCGGATATCTTCGCACTCGGCTGCATGGCTTTCGAATGTTTGACCGGCCGGCGTGCCTTCGAAGCCGAGCACGTCATGGCGATCCTCGCCAAGATTCTGGTGGACGACGTTCCACGCGTCTCCGAGATCCTGCCCGATGTCCCCGCCGATCTCGACGGGCTCGTTCAGCGCATGGTGGCCAAGCATCGAGAGGGCAGGCCGCGCGACGCCTCCGAGCTCGTCACGTTGCTTGCCGGGCTCGACGACCGCACGCCGGAGATCACGTACGCGCAACCGTCGCTCACCCGAAGCGAGCAGCGCACCCTCGCTGTCGTGCTCATCCCGCCCGCCGCGTCTAGCTCGGGGGCCACCGACCAGGCTCAGCTCGGCGAACTCCGCTCGGTAGTCGACTCGCGAGGCGCGCGCCTCGAGTCGCTGGCCGACGGTACTCTCATCGCCGTCTTGGCGGGTAAGGCAGTCGCCAGCGATCTTGCCGCGCAAGCGGCGCAATGTGCCCTCGCTCTCTCCGCGGCCCTACCGATACGGTACATGTCGCTCACGACCGGGCGCGGCGAGCTCGGTTCGCTGCTGGCAAGCGAAGCGATCGATCGGGCCACGCGCCTACTCGTCGAGGACGCGCCCGCTGCCCAGACCAACGCCATCGTGGTCGACGAACTCACCGCGGGCCTCTTGTCCGCGCGCTTCGACGTGCGCGAGATCGATGGGCGGCTGGAGCTGGCCGGCGAGCGCGAGCTGGACGAAGAGCCGCGCACGCTGCTCGGCAAGTCCACTTCTTGCGTCGGTCGCGAACGCGAGCTCGCCACGCTCGAAGCGATCTTCGCGGAGTGTTCGCGAGAGCCCGTGGCGCGCGCCGTGCTCGTCACCGCCGCCGCCGGAGCGGGCAAGTCGCGCGTGCGCAATGAACTGATGACGAGACTGCGCCGCTTCTCCGCCGGCGACACATCGTCCGTCGAAATCTGGACTGGGCGCGGCGATCCGATGACCGCCGGGTCCCCTTTCGGGCTCGTGGCGCAGATGCTCCGGCGGGCATGCGGCATTTCGGAGGCGGAGCCCCGCGAAAAGCGGCAAGCGAACATTCGTGCGCGGGTGACCCGACGTGTGCCGCCGAGCGAGCAGCGGCGGGTGACCGAGTTTCTCGGTGAGCTCATGGGTACGCCTTTTCCCGACGACGACAGCGTGCAGCTCCGCGCGGCGCGGCAGGATCCCATGCTGATGAGCGATCAGATGCGCAGCGCGTGGGAGGATTTCGTAGGAGCCGAATGCGCGGCGGCGCCGGTGGTGTTGGTGCTCGAGGACCTGCACTGGGGCGATCTTCCGACCGTGAAGCTCGTCGACGCCGCCCTCCGCCACTTGCGGCATCGTCCGCTCATGGTCCTGGCGCTCGCGCGGCCCGAGGTCCACGATCTTTTTCCGAAGCTCTGGGCCGACCGCGAAGTTCAGGAAGTCCGGCTCGGAGGCCTCACCAAGAAAGCGGGCGAGCGGCTCGTTCGTCAGGTGCTCGGACCCGACCTGCCCGCTGGGACGGTCGCCAAGATCGTTGCGCAGGCCGATGGGAACGCGTTCTATCTCGAGGAGCTCATCCGCGCCGTCGCCGACGGGCGGGAGCAGTCGCTGCCCGAAACGGTGGTCGCGATGGTGCAAGCGCGGCTGGAAAAGCTCGACCCCGAAGCTCGCCGAATTCTGCGCGCGGGCAGCGTCTTCGGGCAGACCTTCTGGAAAGGCAGTGCTGCCGCGCTTCTCGGCGATAAGGCACGCGTGGCCGAATGGCTCCACGAGCTCACCGAGCAGGAGCTCGTATCGAAGCGCGCCACCGGCCGCTTTCCCGACGAGAGCGAGTACGCCTTCCGCCACGCGCTCTTGCGCGACGGAGCGTACGCGATGCTCACGCCCGATGATCGCACCCTCGGGCATAGGTTGGCCGGCGATTGGCTGGAACGGATGGGCGAGCGCGATGCCATGACCCTCGCCGAACATTTCGAACGGGGAGCCGCAGAGGACCGTGCGCTCAAGTGGTATCCGCGCGCAACCGAGCAAGCCCTCGAAGGTAACGATCTCGAAGGCGCCTTGCGTCGCGCCGATCGCGGCATCGCTTGCGGCGCACGGGGAGCGACGCTGGGCCTTTTGCGAACTCTGCAGGCCGAGGCGCGAAACTGGCGAGGCGAAAATGCGGAAGCCCTGCGGCTGGCGACCGAAGCCATGGAGCTTTTGCCGAAAGCCGAGGCGCCCTGGTACGGCGCGGCGAGGGAAGCCATCATCACGGCGCACAAGGTCGGAAAGCCGGATCGCGTGTTGCAGATCGTGGAAAGTCTCGGCAGCGACTCGGTCGACCATCCGTCTTCGGCAGCGCGCGACATGGCGCGCGCCTGGGGAGCCACCATGCTTCTCCATGCCGGCAAGTACGCGGTGGCCGAGGGCATCCTCGAAGAGCTCGCGCGCGTGCGCGCGGCCGCCGACCCGCGGGTCGACGGCGTCGTGAACAGAGCGAAGGCGATCTGGGCATTCTACAAGGGAAGTCCCGAAGCTCCGCAGCGGCTCGAAAAGGCGGTGGCCGCGTTCGAACAGGCGGGCGATCTTCGCAACGCATCCATCACCCGCACCGATCTCGGCTTCGTGTTGCTCGAATTCGGAGCCTACGAAGAAGCCGAGCGGCTCTTTCGTCAATCGCTCGCCGATGCCGAGAGAATGGGTCTTCATACGAGCATTCCACAGGTCAAGCACAACCTAGGCTTCGCGCTCTTGGGCCTCGGCAAGTTGAGCGAAGCAGCGGCTGTCGAGATCGAAGCCGCGGAAGCGCTACATGCCCAGGGCCAGCGGCGCGTCGAGGGCCTGGCGCAGACGTATCTAGCGAGGATCTTGCTCCGACAGCGCGAGTTCGCCGCGGCCGAAGGCGCCGCCAAGCGCGGCTTGGATCTTTTGGACGTCGCTCCTGGAAGCAGGCCCATGGCCGTCGCCGTCCTCGCGCGAACGCTGCTGGCCCAAGGCATGCGCGACGAAGCGCTCGAGCACGCCCGGAGCGCGATGGAGCTTCTTCGCTCGCTCGGCGCGCTCGAAGAAGGCGAAGTGCTCGTTCGCCTCACCTACGCCGAGGCTCTCGACGCGTTCGGCGATCCCTCCGCCCGGATCGCCATCGCCGAAGCCCGGAGCATCGTGCTGGCGCGTGCGGCGAAGATACAGGACGTGTCACGTCGCCAGAGCTTTCTCGAGCGCGTGGAAGAAAACGCGGAGACGCTCGCCCTCGCAGCCCGCTGGACTGACGACTAGCACCTGCCGTTTTTCGTCGTCGAGTCGCAGCGCCTAAATCCAAAAAATAACGGCTACATGTGAAGAGCACCGCTCCTCGCGCAAAATCTGCCGGGGCTATGTTCAATACTTTTGCTTACGTCGGAAGAGAAAAACTGATATTGAGCCTATTTGGACCAGAGTAGCAGTTTGACCGCTCCTGTGAGGAATCGACCGATGAAATCCCTCCGTGCACCGCGTGGCTCGATGGCAGGCCGAATAGCTCTGTTGGCAATGATGATCGTGGCGGCTTCGGGCTGTTCTGGCCGAAATTCGTCGGGCAGCGGGATGGGAAGCTCCCAGAGCCGGCTCATCACGCACAACGGATTCACCGAAAACGGGCTATCGACGAACGGCTTCACCGAGAATGGCTTCACCGAAAACGGCTTCACCGAGAATGGCTTCACCGAGAACGGCTTCACCGAAAATGGCTTCACGGAGAACGGCTTCACCGAGAACGGCTTCACCGAAAATGGTCTCTCCACGATGCAGATCATGGAGAGCGATCCCAACGCCGTCGAGTTCGTGCGCTACGCGTACTCCTGCGCGATGCGCCCCGACCAGCACATGATCCTGCCGATCAATGGCGAGGACGTCACCTTCGATGGGCAGCTCGGGCTGGCACCGGAGTGGGGGCAAGAGGGGGGCACGTGCAACGACGCGTGCAAGAAGTGGGTCTCGGCGTGCCTGCTCGCGCGCACGAACGCGTATGGCGCGCACGTGGAAATCTCGTTGCGGGCTCCGCGCTCGCTGTTTCTCGCCAACGGGGACACCGATTCCTACAACCGTACCCAATATCTCGAGCTATCGACCAGCTCCGACCCGAGCCTCGACGAGCCGACACTCTTTCCAATGCGCGAGGGAGCCTATTTCGGCAACATCTTCGCGACCGCGGCTACGCCCGACAATACGCTCATCAACGCCCCGAAGTACTACGCGTGCGCGGGACCGGGCAGCAACATTCCGCAGCTGACCAAGCGCTTTTGCTCCAGCCAAGGCGATGGCTGCCTCGTTTTCACCGGCGATCCGAGCTCGACGACCGTCAATCCGCAGCCGATCCTGTCGTCTTGGGATACCTGCACTTCGGAGAAGCCGGCGTGCGCAGGCGTCGATGCGGCGCCGAACCAAGCGGTCCACGACTGCACGGGAGCGGACGGAGTCGTGTACACCGAAGTTCTCACCGTCTATCTCAAGAAGCCTCTCACGGTGTGCGGCAATCATGTCTGTGAGCACAGCGTGCCCAGCCAAATCTACGCGCCGGGCGCCGTGATGGAGGATGCAACCAACTGCCCCGACGACTGTCACCCAGGGACGTGGGCCACGAACGTGGACCTACACGAGATACGCTGCACGATCCCAGGGCGGTGCTTCGAAGCGACGCAGTTCGGACAATCGGTCGACTTCGGGCGGCGGCTCGCCGTCAGGCCCGACGACACCGTCGTCCGTGGGCTCGACTTCATTCCTGGTTCGCTCGGCGGCATCGACTTCGGCACCGAGACAGGATCGCTCCCTCCCAACAACAAGTCCATTCTTGCGGGCTACCGCACCGACGGCACCCCGGACTTTTCCCAGTTCATCAGCATCGACCCCGCACTCAGCACGATCGATCCGACTCTGCCCACGTTGCTTCGCGCGGTGACCAGCGACAAGGACGGAAACATCGTCGTTGCGAACTCGAGCCCGCTGTGGGTCGGCAAGCTCGATCCCGCGGGAACGATGCTGTGGATCCAAGATTTCCCCAACGTGATTGAAGGCATCGCCGGACCGGTGGTGACCGACGGCGCGGGCGATGTCATCCTTGCTTATGATCCGCAGTCGGCGGCCGCCAACCAGACGCGCGTGACCAAGCTGAACGCCGCCGACGGCGGGTTCCAATGGGACATCGCGCTCGACCCGATCAGCACCGCAACCGACCTGACCTTCGGGTCGATGGGCGTCGACACGAGCGGAAATGTCCACTTCATCGACATCGGCAACCTCTACCGGATTTCGCCGACGGGCTCGGTGCTCTTCACCCGCGGCACCACCGAGTTCGACGCCGCCGCGGCGGCGATCGCGACCAAGGCGCTCGCCGCGATCGTAGCCCCGCTGGGGGTCCGATTCACCGGGATCGCGACCGACAAGAACGGCTTCGCCTACGTGGGCGGCATCACCGGTAGCGCGGCGGATTTCGGGACCGGCACGCTCGTCGGCCCCGGCGGTTTCGTCGTCAAATTCGCGCCGAACGGAGACGTCGACGGATCATTCCCCCCCTTCTTCGTCGCCGGCGACGTCATTCCCGTCTCCGTGCATCTCGACGTGGACGGTAACCTCATCGTCGGCGGAGGCTTCGTGGGCGACGGCACCGCGCCCGATTTCGGCGCGCATGCTTTCGATAGCTGGGGCAGCCCCGATTCGTTTCTCACCGCGCGCCGCCCCTCCGACGGCGGTTTCATCTGGGCCAAGCAGCTCTCCTTGGTCACCGCCGGCGGCACCGATGCACTCGCCGTCGGCCACGCAGGGCAGGTGTTCGTGAGCGGCGGATTCGACGGCTCGATGCTCTTCGATGATCAGCAGCTCATCAATACGAACCCGGAGATCGTGGGCAATCAGAATTTGTTCGTTGGAGCCTTCAATGCTCCCTGCGGGACGCCGGGTTGCGACCTGGTGGCGCCTCTATTTCTTGCTTCCAGCGTCCCCGGGCCGACGGCGGCGATTGGCAACCCGATCACCGTCTACGCGACGTCGCAGGCGGGAGCCGTCGTGTACTACCAGCGACCTTTGGCGAAGAATGCCGCTGGTGACACCCACTTCGACGGCGTAAACGTCGTTTGCCTTCCGAGATCCGGTTCGACGTTCGCCATCGGCGTGACGACGGTCCACTGCACGGCGACCGATCCCCACGCCAATACGTCGACGACGAGCTTCCCCGTCACCGTCCTCGGCACAGCGGGCCCGGTGCTTCTGAACGTGCCGCCGGACACGACGATCGATGCGACCAGTCCAGCTGGTGCTGTGGTGACTTATTCACCCCCGACGGCGATCGACCAAATCGACGGCCCGGTGCCGGTGACCTGCACGCCGGCATCGGGATCGCAGTTCGCGGTCGGAACGACGACGGTCACCTGCTCGGCCGCTGACCTGGCCACGCCCCCCAACGTTACCCACGCCAAGTTCACGGTGACGGTCAAGATCCAGGGGCAGCCCACGATCACCGTGCCGTCGCCGGGGCCTCTCGTCGACGCGACGAGTCCGGCGGGAGCGGTCGTGACCTATCAGGCGTCAGCCAAAGACGCTCTCGGCAACACGATCCCGGTGAGCTGCGTGCCTCCGTCCGGCAGCGTGTTCCCACTCGGAGCGACGACCGTCACCTGCACCGCCGAGGACGCCAGCGGCAACAAGGCTACGGCGACGTTCACGGTGCAGGTCCATTACCGATGGACGGGCTTCTTGCCGCCCATCAACAACAACGGCAGCTCGAAATTCAGCTTGGGAAGCAGCGTGCCGGTGAAGTTCCGTCTGAGCTCGGGCATCACGACCGCCGTCGCGAATCTGTTCCTCGCGCCGGTGACCAACGGTGTCCCCGGAGCGGAGCAGCCGGCCGTTTCGTCGGGCGGGGCCAATCAGGGCAACC
The DNA here is from genome assembly GCA_036395495.1 of Polyangiaceae bacterium. Lineage (GTDB taxonomy): Bacteria > Myxococcota_A > Polyangia > Polyangiales > Polyangiaceae > DASWDH01. The sequence continues at coordinate 355 of DASWDH010000004.1, read as the reverse complement.
TGTTCCGCTACGATACGTGCGGCCGGATCTACATCTACGACCTCTCGACATCGAACCTGTCGAAGGGGGTGTGGCAGCTGCGGGTCGACCTCCACGACGGGCTTTCCCACGCGGTGAACATCACGCTGAGATAGCTACCCCAAGACGCGGGTCACGAGCAGCGACGCGACGAGGAGTCCCACCAGCGCCTCGCCAACGAGCCCCCCCGCCGCGATCGACGAGGCATACTCGTCGGTCCAGGCGGGGCGCAGGCGTCGAGCGACCATGTGCGCGAGGGCTCCAAGTGCCATCGTGAAGGCCGGAGCGCCCCCCAACACGAACGCAAGCCCCATCGCGAATGGCGAGGGCACGAAAC
>DASWDH010000003.1:0-4672 GCA_036395495.1 Polyangiaceae bacterium | reverse complement strand
GGCGTCATGGCGCCCGAGAGGGTGAGGAACACCGCGTACTCGTCGGCGATGCACTTTCTCATCAGCTGATAGGCCGTGCGCTCCTGGCGCCCCACGTAAGCGGGGAACGCCCCCTCGATGATGTCGGTCGGGCGCTCGCGTCCGGTGATACGGCGCGGCTTGACGTCGCGCGCGCGCTGAAAGCTCCGGCGCAGCGCTTGCTGTTGACCTCGTTTCGCCATGGGGTGGCGTTCTTACCACCACTCGGACAGTGGGTCACCGCCCGAGTGCCGCGAGAAGCTTGCTCTGAATGCCGCCGAATGCGCCGTTCGACAGGACGACCACGGTGTCGCCGTTCCGCGTCTCCTCCGCGAGAAGGTCTACGATCTCGTCGACGCTCGCGGCGGCGTCGGCCTTTTTACCGAGTGCGGCGATGTCGCGCGCGAGAGCTGCAACATCGAGTCGTTCCCCCTCCGGAATGTTGGTGCGCCCGAGCGGCGCGAGAAGCACGCGGTCGGCCGGCTGGAACGCGGTGACGTAAGCTTGCTGGTGAATCGCTCGACACGAAGTCGCGCTGCGGGGTTCGAAGACGGCGAACAGTCGTCCCTCGCCGTGTTTGGCACGGAGCGCGCGAAGCGTCTCCTCGACCGCAGTAGGATGATGGGCGAAGTCGTCGTAGACGCGCACGCCTTTTCTTTCGCCGACCAGGTCCTGCCTCCGGCGCACGCCTTGGAAGTTCCCGATCGCCTGGATGAGCTCACGCACCGGGCAGCCGTACCCCTGTGCCGCGGCGGCGATCGCGGCCACCGCGTTGCGAACGTTGTGAGCTCCGGGCGATGGAGTACGCATGCGACCGCAGGCCACACCACCGATGTACATGTCGAACTCTTGCGTTCCGTCGATGACCGCTCCGGGCGCACCCAGCCATTCCGGCTGGAGACCGAACGTGTCGTCCCCCTCGAGGGCGTAGTAGCTCACGCGACATCGCGCCGAGGCACGCATCACCTCCACTACGCGCCGATCGTTTACGGCGGCGACGATCAGTCCGCCTTCCGGCATTCGCCGCACGAATTCGTGGAACGCCGCAACGTAGGACGCCTCGGTCGGGTAGATGTCGATGTGGTCGTGCTCGATGGAGGTCACGATCGCGACTTCCGCGCGGTAGTGCCAGAATTTCGGTGTTTTCTCGAAAAACGCAGTGTCGTACTCGTCCCCCTCGACCACGAAAGGCACCCGCTGAAACCTCGCCTGCTCCTGCACGAAGGCAGCGCGCGCTTCGTCGCTTTCCGGCGTGACCGGGAGCCGGAAGCCAGGAGCGGACAACGGAGCGCTCGGCGGCAATCGAAAACTCGACACGAAGTTCTTCGGCAATCCGCCGATGAAAAAGCCCGGACTCTTGCCGGCAGCATCGAGGAGCCACGCAGCCATCGCGCTGGTCGTCGTCTTGCCGTGCGTGCCGGCGACGACGAGCGGTGAAAAGCCCCCCGGCTCGATCACCTGATCGACGAGCGCATGGGCCATGGTGGTGACGGAGAGCCCTCCGTCGATGGCGGCGCGCGCCTCGACGTTGTCGCGGCGGCAGACGTTGCCGACCACGACGAGGTCGGGACGCGGCACGAGATGTTCAGGATCGAAGCCCCGAAGGCACTTCACGCCCCAGCGCTCGAGCTCGGGTCCAATGGGAGGGTCGAAGTGGATGTCGGACCCGGTGACCTCGTGCCCTGCCATCTTGAGCAGGCCCGCGAGCGCCCCCATTCCAGTGCCCGCCACGCCGATGCAATGAATTCGCACGTCTTTGCCTGTTATTCCTGTTACTCGGCGCGCGCCTCCGCGCCGCCTGCGGTTACTCGTTGCGGCGAATCACGTGAAACCCGAAAGGTGACTCGATGACGGTGCTCACTTGACCTACCTCGAGGGCGAACGCCGCGTCCGAAAAAGCTTTGACCATCTTGTCACGGGTGAACTTCCCGAGATCGCCGTGCCTTTTCGCGCCCCCCGGCTCGTCGGTGTAGGCGGTCACGACCTTGTCGAAGTCCTGACCCTTCTTGATGAGCTCGAGAGCCTCGTGTGCCCGCGCGCGCGCCTCCTCCCTCGTTCGCTTGATGTTGGGGGGAGCGGCCTTGGCACCGGCATACGACACCAGCAGGTGTTGAGCGACGATGCGCTCGGTCTCTGGCGAAGCCGCCTCGCCGGCGGACGCCGCCGTTCGCGGCGAAACGCTTTCGACCGGAGCAGGTGGCAGAGGAGTTTCGGGTGGGCGCGGCACCCGACCAATGCCGGTCACCGTGCCATCGCAGCTCGCGCCCACCAGAGCGCCGCCCAGAACCAGGATCAACGAAAACCTCCACATGCGAACGGCGTTGTCGCAGGGACCCGCTCCCCGCGCAAGCCTTTGCGCTTGACGGGGCGGTCGCCATCGAGCAACGAATCCTCGAGATGCGGACGTTTGCGGTGGCAGCGGGCGTGGCGGTCGTCCTCAATCAGCGACCAGTGTGGGCGGCGGATCCCCCGTCGGCGGCGGTGGTCCCCCCTCCTGGTGTGAGCCAGGCCGACGATCCGGAGAAAGCCACGATCGCAGCTGTAGCGGCGACGCGTCGGAGCGGGTTCACCGCCGGGTTCCTGGGCGGAATGGCGTTCGGCACGGTGGAAGGCTATCCGAACGACTTCTCGCAGATTGACAATCCGCTGTATCGCTCGGCGACCTCGGGCGTCGGCGGAACCGGGATGCTCTACATCGGCGGGGCGCTCACCGACTGGTTCACGTTCGGCCTCGGCTTCGCTCGAACTTCGTACGGCAGCAGCCGCATCGTCACGAATGCAGGGGTGTTTCTCTTCCATATCGAAACGTTCCCGCTTTTCGCACAGGGCGGGCTATGGCGGGACGCGGGGCTCTTCGCCAACTTCGGAACGGGGACCGCAACCATCCGCCGGCGCTCCGACGAGGTCGAGTTCTCGTCGAGCGGGTCGCTCTCGGTCGTGGGCCTCGGCGCGTTTTGGGAGCCGTTGCGCGCGGGACACTTCGCTGCTGGGCCGTTCGCGTCGTGGCAGTACCAAGTGAGCGATTCGATGACCCGCCACTTCGGCGAAATCGGGTTGCGCGGTGTCTTCTATGGAGGTCCGTGAACGTCAGCCCGCGACGAGCACGATTTTCGTGATTTCGGGCGGCGCTCCCACGCGTGCCGGCGGACCGACGGTGCCAAACCCCCGGTTCACGTAGAGCTGCGTCGGCCCGAGCTGATACCGCCCGGCGACGTAATGCGTGAAAAGATCGATCACCCGAAATCCGGGGTTGATCTGACCACCGTGGGTGTGCCCGCTGAGCTGCAGATCGACCCCTGCTTCCGCCGCGACCCGTGCGAACCGCGGCTGGTGCGCGAGCAAGACCGTCGCGCAATCCGGCGGTAGCGTCGACTTCGCCAGCGCGAGGTCGGGACCATGTGCGCCATGTCGCTCACGCGCCCAGAGGTCGTCGACGCCGAGCACCGCCAGGCCGCCTCCCTCCGCTCGGGCGAGCACCTTACCCCGATTCAACAGCACATCGACCCCCGCTTGGCGCATGCCCTCGAGCACGGCGCGCGCGCCGGTGTAATAGTCGTGGTTGCCGGGCACGCAGACGACGCCCTCGCGGGCCCGAAGCGTCGCCAGGTGTCGCGCGGCGAGAGCGACGTAAAGGGGATCGGAATCGACGATGTCACCGGTGATGGCAATGAGGTCGGCGCGCACGCCGCGAACGAGCTCGAGCCCCATCGCGAGCTCCCGCTCGCCAATGAACGTCCCCACGTGCAGGTCGGAGATCTGAACGATCGTGAAGCCATCGAGCGCCTTCGGCAGTCGAGCGAGACGGATCGGAACTTCTTCGACGGCCCATTCGTATCTTCCACGGAAGGTCCCCCAGCCGAGAACGGCACCGGAAGCGCTGAAAGCGATGGCACCTCCGATCCGTTCGAGAGCCTGGCGTCGCTCGAGAGAGACGGGAGATGTTTCCGATGGCTTTCGCGAGAAGATGCGTCCAAGCCGCCAGGGCAGCTGCACGAGGCCGATTCCCGCCGTGCCCATCCATACCGTGAGGTGCCAAAGAAGCCCGAACGAAGCCAGTTTCTGCCAAGAGACCATGGGGAGCCACAGCGACAACGCCTGGCTCATCGGCAAGACGAAAAGCAGCGCGGCCAGACCGAGCACCGGCCGGCGATACTTCTCGGTCCAGCGCGGAGCGACCCTCTTGAGCCATCGCCACATCGCCCAGTGGACGAGCGTAGATATGACGTAGATCAAAGCCAACAGCACGAGGAAGCCGGCGCGAAACCTCACCGGAGCACCCCGCTGACGACCCGTTCGTGCCCACCGTAGTCCTTGTCGACCTCGACCTCCTGGAAGCCGGTCTCGGTGAAGAGCGCTTTCACGGTGTCCGCTTGACCGGCTCCAATCTCGACGGCGAGCACGCCGCCCGACCTGAGATACGCCGCAGACCCCCTCACGATGGGGCGCGTCACCAAAAGACCATCTTCGCCTCCGGAGAGCGCGAGGCGCGGTTCGAAGGCCCGTACGTCGGCCGCCAACGACGCGAGCTCGCGCTCCGCGATGTAGGGCGGATTGGCGGTGATGAGGTCGAACCGGAGGTCGCGCGAGGCAGCGAGCGGTTCGAACAGATTTCCGGCCATGAACGCTAGTTGATGGGCTGCGCCGAGTCGGATCG
>DASWDH010000002.1:0-13958 GCA_036395495.1 Polyangiaceae bacterium | reverse complement strand
TGTCGCGACCACCGGCGATGAGAACGACCTTCGTCTCCTGCAGGCCTCGGAGCGCCGCCACCGCGGCGCCGACATTGGTGCCCTTGGAATCGTCATAATAGGCGACGCCGGCAACGTCCGCGATCCTAGCCGTACGATGGGCGAGCCCCTCGAACTCCGCGAGCGCGGCGACGATGGCTGGGTGGCTGGCGCCGGCCTCCGACGCGCAGGCGATGGCGGCCGAAACGTTGAGCAGGTTGTGCGCTCCGCGCAGCTTGATTGACGACAACGGATAGCGGTTTTCGCGTAAGCGATCGACGATGGCGTCTCCCGCGAGTTCCGGTCTCACGTCTCCGCCGGGTCCGAAGGTGACGATGCGCGCGCTTCCGCGCCGAGCCTCGCGCTCGGCCACCCGATCCCCTTTGGGAACCACAGCCACATCGTCGGTGGTTTGGTTGACGAACATGTTGCCCTTGGCCGCTGCGTACTCGGCAAAGCTGCGATAGCGATCGAGATGATCCTCGGTGATGTTGAGCAGCGCGGCAACGTGCGGATGGAAGCTCGGCGCTCGTTCCATTTGAAAGCTCGAGACCTCCAGAACGAGCGCATCGAACGGCTCGCCGACCGCGGCAGAAAGGGGCCGGCCGAAATTCGCCCCGACGAACGTCTTTTTGCCGTGCTTGACGAGCATGGCGTGAACGAGCGCGGTCGTCGTGCTTTTGCCGTTGGTTCCCCCGACGGCGACGATCGGCGCATCGAGAAACCGCGAGGCGAGCTCGAGCTCTCCGACCACGAGTGCACCCGCGCGGCGGGCTTGCTCGAACATGGGGAGTGGCGGAACGCCGGGCGAGACCACGACCACGTCGGCCCGCATGACGACCTCGGCATCGTTACGGCCGGCGATGATCTGCACACCCCGCGTCGTCAGCGCGCGGGCTCGGGGCGACAACTTTGGCTCGGGCGCCGCATCGGTACCGATGACCGTGGCTCGGCGGCCGAGTGCGAGCTCCACCGCGGCGACGCCACTCTCGCCAAGCCCGACGACCACCACGGTTTTGCCTGACAGATCGAGCATGACCCTCACCGAAGCTTCATGGACGCAAGGCTCACCAGCGCGAGCAAGAACGAGATAATCCAGAAGCGGACGATGATCCTCGGCTCGGGCCACCCCTTTTTTTCGAAGTGGTGGTGAATGGGAGCCATGAGAAACACCCGCTTTCCGGTAAGCTTGAAGGAGACGACCTGGGTGATGACGCTCAGCGTCTCGACGAAGAACACGCCGCCCAACAAGATCGAGAGAAGCTCGTTCTTGGTAAACACCGCGACCGTGCCGAGACCGCCCCCGAGCGAGAGCGAACCTACATCGCCCATGAAGACTTGTGCGGGGTACGTGTTGTACCAGAGGAAACCAATGCCCGCGCCCACGACCGCTCCGCAGAAGACGGCGAGCTCGCCCCCCGTCGCGTTGGGTGCGATATCGAGATAGGCGGGCAGGGTCACCATTTTGGGCCCGACTTTGAAGAGAAACGTCGTTCCGGCGATGTACGACCAAATGAGGAACGTCCCCGAGCTGACCATCACCGGGCCTATCGCCAGGCCGTCGAGACCGTCGGTCAGGCTGACCGCGTTGGACCAGGCCACCACCACCAGGACCGCGAAAGGGATGTAGATAAAAAGCGGCAGCTGCAGCGGGTGCTTGGAGAACGCCACAAAAGGAATCGCCAGATGACCTCGTATCGCGAGCCAGTCGGCGGGCAGGCTCGATGCAAGAAATCCGTAACCCATCACCAGGCCGGCGATGAGCACCTGCCAGAAGATCTTCCAACGCGGCAAAAGGCCGCCCGACGCGCGGTGCTTCAGCTTCAAGTAATCGTCGGCATAGCCGACCACGCCGTAGCCCGCCGTGATGGCCATGGTGGCAACGATGAAGGGGTTGGTGGGGTCCGCCCAGAGGACCGTTGGAACCAAGAGCGACAGCAAGATGAGCGCGCCGCCCATCGTGGGCGTTCCCGCCTTTTTGATGTGGCTCTCGGGTCCATCGCTCCGTACCACCTGTCCGATTTGCTTTTTCTGCAGCTCGCGGATGAACCAGGGGGCGAGCACGAATGACAGGAGCATCGCCGTGATCGTCGCAGCGATGGCGCGAAATGGAATGTACCGAAGGACGTTGAGAAAACCGAGCCAGCTCGCGGAGTGTCGGAGCGGATAGAGAAGCTCGTAAATCATGCGAGCTCCCGTCGGCCGAGCGGCGCGCGCCCGCGGTGCTCGACCAGAGCCCGCACGATTTTTTCGGTAGCGACGCCGCGCGAACCCTTGACGAGGACGGCATCGCCCGCCTCCACAAGTTGCAGCACGATGGCACTGCCCTGCTCCGCATCGGGCGCGAACCGAGCACTCTTACCGCCGTTCGCAGCCTCGCGAACCAGGCGCTCGGCGTCGCCGCCCACGCCGATGACGTGTGCGGCCGCAGACTGGGCAGCCAAGTGCCCGAGCCTTTCGTGCTCTGCCTTCGATGCCGCGCCGAGCTCACGCATTTCGCCGAGCACCAGGATGAGCCTGCGCTTCTCGGTGGCGGCAAGCTCTCCGGCGACTTCGAGCGACGAGCGCATCGAGGCGGGATTGGCGTTGTAGCTGTCGTCGATCACCAGCGTACCGTCGGCGAGGGCGAGCGGCGCAAGACGTCCCGCGGTGTCGGGTCCGAGCGTGACAAGGGCCTCGCCGAGCTCGTCAGGGCGGAGCGGGCGACCGATCATCCATTCCGCTACCGCGAGCGAGGCAGCTACCGCGTGGGCTCCCGCTCCACCGAGGAGCGGTGATTCGGCTTCCAGGCTGCCGAACGCGCGCTCGATGCGGACCCGCGCCCCGCGCGCACCGAGCGTCTCGCAGAGGGCGATCCGATAATCGGCCTTTTCCGAAACACCATAGGTTCGACGGTGATGCGCGCGCGATCGCGCGAGCTGGCCGAGCGCGCGCGGGTCGTCGGCGTTGACGACCGCGAGTCCATTTTCCGGCAGGGCCTCGAGCAACGAACCCTTCTCGATGGCGACTTCGTCGAGCGTGCCGAGACCCTCGGTGTGCGCCACCGCCACCAGCGTGAGCACGGCCGCATCGGGCTGCGCGACGCCCGCGAGGTTCTCGATTTCGCCGCGCGCGCTGGTACCCACTTCCACGACACCATAACGGTGACGCTCCTCCAGCCCGAACAGGGTCATCGGCACGCCGACATCGTTATTGAGATTACCCGTGGACGCGTGCACCGCTGCCGGCGCCACGACTTCGAGCAACCGCGCGAGCACCGCTTTGGTTGTCGTCTTTCCGGCCGAACCGGTGATCGCCACGAGCGACCTCGATCCAGTTCGAGCCCATCGCAGCCGGTGCGCGCGCGCCAAGGCACCGAGCGCCCTGCGCGTGTCGAGGACGCGCACGAGCGCGGCCGAGCCCGGCGTGTCGCGCGCAGCTATCAGCGTGCGGGCGCCGAGCGAAGCAGCGCGTTCGAGAAACGCGTGTCCGTCGAAGTTGTCGCCGACAAGGGCCACGAAGGCGGCTCCCTCGGTGATGTCGCGCGAGTCCGTGCAGATGCCAACCGTCGGCGGCCCCTCGCGAACGATGGTCCCCCCGGTCGCCCGGGCCATTTCTTCGACCGTGAACGGTGCGCGATTTTTGGGAATTGCCGTCGCCATCAGCGATCGCCTCCCCTCGCCTGCCTTCGTGCAAGAAGAGCCTTTTTGGCCTCTTCGCGATCGTCGAAGTGACGCGTCTCGCTGCCGATGATCTGATAGGTCTCGTGGCCCTTGCCAGCGATGAGCACGACGTCGCCTTGGTGCGCGTCGGCAACCGCGGCGGCGATGGCGCGCGCGCGGTCGAGCTCGACCACGATCGCGCGTGCTCCCTCGAGACCGGGAAGAATCGCCTCCGCGATATCGGCGGGGTCCTCGGAGCGCGAGTTGTCCGTCGTCACGACGGCGACATCGGCCCACTTGGCAACCGCGCGCCCCATGAGCACGCGCTTACCGGGATCTCGATCGCCGCCACAGCCGAATACGCAGATGAGCCGCCCCGACCCCCTCGCCTCGTCGCGCAGCGTGGCGAGACTGGAGAGCACGCGCTCGAGTGCGTCCGGCGTGTGGGCATAGTCGACCAGTACCGAGATGTCGTCGCCCGGCCCGTCGCAGCGCTCGAGTCTTCCGGGCACCGCGATCGCTCGAAGCGCGGCCGCTGCGCTGCGGAGATCGAGGCCGAGGGCAGCGCAAATTCCCAGGCAAACGACGATGTTCGACAGATTGTGGGCCCCCACCAGATTCGAGCGGACGTCGATTTCTCCCTCGGGCGTGCGCACGCGCGCGGCGATTCCCTGGGGGCTGAGCGACGCACTCGTCGGAGCGATATCGGCCGCGGCACCTGCCTGATTGGAAACCGAGAGGAGCGGCCGCTGGATCCGTCGAGCGAGATCATGGCCGAAGGGATCGTCGATGTTGATGACCGACACCTCGGGGGCAAGCTCCGTGAAAAGCCGCGCCTTGGCCCCCCCGTAGGCGACCATGTCGCCGTGAAACTCGAGGTGGTCCTGCGTCAGATTGGTGAACGCCGCCACTCGGAAGTGCACACCATCGACGCGTTGCTGCGCGAGGGCGTGCGACGAAACCTCCATGACCAAGTGCGAAGCGCCGCGGTTGCGCATCGCCGCGGCGATGCGCGCGATCTCGTCGGACTCGGGCGTCGTGTGCGGCGCATCGAGCATCCAATCTTCGAAGCGATAGCCGACGGTGCCCATCAGGCCTGGTCGTCTGGCGCAGTGCTCCAGGGCCCGACACACCAGATAGCTCGTGGTCGTCTTGCCGTTGGTGCCGGTGATCCCGACGACGTCCATCGAGCGAGTGGGATCGCCGTACACGATGGCCGACGCCCGTGCGATGGCGGCGCGAACATCCCTGACGATGATCATCGGCGCGCGGATCGAATGCGTCGACGACTCGCGCTCGGCCATGATGGCGACCGCTCCGCGGGCAAGCGCGTCTTCGACGAAGTTCCACCCAGTGGTCCGCGCCCCCGCCCGCACGGCGAAAAGCTCGCCGGGCTCGACCCGACGCGAGTCCTGCCGCACGCCGGTGACGACGACCCCGACGTCGTCGGTCACCCGCACGGCATCGAGCACGCGCGCCAGCTCACCGAGCGTCGTCGAGGCGGCAGGTTTGATAGTGGTTGCCATCATGTGGGTGGCTCGAAATACAGCTTGATGCTCGAACCTTTGGGCAGCACCGCTCCCGCGGGCGGGTCCTGCCTCGAAAGCGTACCCGTTCCTTCGAACGCCGGTTTCAATCCGAGGCCGATCGCGGTTTTCGCGGCGGCGCGCAGCGACTGTCCTTTCATGTCAGGCAGACGGACGGCCCCGGCAGGCGTCGGCGCGCTCGGCGTCGCCAGCTCCTTGAGCGCCGGCTCCCCTTGCGCCTGCCGCAAGACCTCGTACGTCGCGTCGGCCGGGTCGGGCTCGCTTCCCACCTTGGAAATCGAGACCTGAGGAGCCCCCTTCGGCACGATCCCCAAATAACGCAGGCTCATCTCTCCTATTCTTCGAAACGCCGGAGCGGCGACATATGCTCCCGCGTGCGCGAGCGCCGGCTCATCGAGAACGATCGCGATCACGATGCGCGGGCGTTCGGCGGGAATGAAGCCGACGAATGAAGACGTGAAATGGTCGTCGGAATACCTGCCGGTAGCCGGATCGGCTTTCTGGGCGGTCGCTGTTTTTCCGGCAACTCGAAAGCCGGCAATGGCTGCCTCGACCCCGGTGCCTTGCCCCTCGGTGACCGCGACCATCATCTCGGCGAGCGTGCGGGCGACGTTGGGCGATACGGCTTCGCGGCGAACGTGTGGAACGCCTTCGCGCACCACGGCCCCGGTCCCATCCGTGATCCGTTTGATCAGCACCGGCTCGAGCAGCCGGCCACCGTTGGCGATAGCTCCGACAGCCATCGCCAGCTGGATCGTGGTGATGCCGATTCCATGGCCAAAAGAAGCATGGGCCGTCTCCACCTGCACCCAAGGCCTTCCTCTCGGGCGCAGCACGCCGGAAGCCTCGCCCGGCAGAGGAATGTCCGTCGGCTCGCCCAAACCGAAGCGCCGCAAGGTCTCGTAGAGCTGCGATTCGCCGAGAGCCAGGCCGATCTTCGCCGCGCCGATGTTCGATGAGATCGCCAGGATCTGGGTGGGGGTGAGCCAGCCGCTGACGTGGGTGTCGTGGATGACGACATTGTCGATCGCCATTTTGCCCTCTTCGCAATAGATCGTTTGCGTGGGCGACAATGTCTTGGCTGCGAGCGCAGCAGCGAGCGTGAATATCTTCATGGTGCTGCCCGGCTCGAATCGATCGGAAATGGCGCGGTTCCGGCGCACTTCCACTTCGCTCGTGCCGTAGTCGTTCGGGTTGTAACCGGGAGAGTTGGCGAGCGCGAGGATCTCACCGGTGTTCGGATCGAGCACCACCGCCGATCCCCAGTTCGCCTCGTAGGTGCGCACGGCGGCGTCGAGTTCTTGTTCCGCGGTGTACTGAATGCCCTGATCGATGGTGAGATAGACGTTGTGTCCGGCGAGCGCTTGCTCGTCTTGAATGCCCTCGCTGAAGAGCAACCTTCCGGACCGATCGCGTAAACCTCGCACCTGCTCCACGTGCCCCTTGAGCTCGTTTTCGAGCTCGAGCTCGAGGCCGTCCTTGCCTTCACCGTCCGGCGAAACGAAGCCGAGAAGGGGGCCTCCCAGCTCGCGATTCGGATAAAAGCGGTGACCTTCACCCTCCACGCCGAGGCCGCGAATCGGCAAGGGTGCCTTGGGATCGGACAATGCGCGAATGGCGTCGACCTCGTCTTTCGAGACGCGCCGCTTCACCCAGGTGAACCTTTTTCGCTGTGCGATTTTCTTTTCGAGCTCCACCGGATCCACGCCGAGCACCTTGGAGACCCGCACGGCGGCGTCCTTGACGATGAGGGTGGCGCGTCGATCGTCGGCGGCGCGAAGGAGCTCCACCGCGTCGAACGAAACGCTCGGCACCTCGACGCTCACGGCAAGCGCGGTGCCGTTGCGATCGTAGATGCTGCCCCGCTTGGGAATCACGTGTAGGCGGCGCTGGCGCTGTTTCTCGGCCATCTCACGCCATTCCGATCCATCCTCGAGCTGCACGCTGTAGGCGCTCGCGACGATGAGCCCCAGGCCGACCCCCATCAATCCGCAGAGGAACCCCATGCGCACTTTGATCCATCGAGCGCGGCGGGGATCCAGGTTCTTCATCAGCGCTCCGCGCGTGCTCCGCCGAGTGGACCGGAACCGGGTGCCTTGTTGCCAGGAGGCGCCACGGTGCGAATGGGCCCGACCGCAGGACCGCTCATGGGAACGATGCGTTCGGCGAGCGGCGGCTGCATGCCGAGCAGCGTCCGTGCCACGACCTCGACACGCTGCGGCGTTTCGTAGCTTGCCGCTTCGAGCTCGAGCACCCGTTTGACTTCGCGCAAGCGCCCCTGCTCGCTCCGTGCTTTGCCTAGCTCGTAGCCGAGCTCCATATTCCTGCCGCGCAGCGCGAGGTGCAGCACGAATGCCGCCGCGCTCGCTGCCACCGCGAGCGTCCACAGAATCAAAAAGGGCCGCGGGCTCTTCACGAGCTGACCTTTCTCGCCGCCCGAAGTTTGGCGCTTCGCGAGCGGGGATTTTGCTCCATCTCGGCCCGCGAAGGAACGATCGGCTTGGTCGTGAGTCGCTGCCAAGTCCCCGCTTCCAAAAAGGCTCGCTTCACTTGCCGATCCTCGAGGGAATGGAAGGAAATCACCACCAACACACCGCCCGGTCGCAGCACGCGTGGTGCGGTACGAAGAAGCGCTTCGAGCTCTTCCATTTCGTGATTCACGGCGATGCGTAGCGCTTGAAAAGTGCGGGTGGCCGGATCGACGCCGCCGACCTTCGCCGGTCCCACCGCACGCACGACAGCGCGTCGAAGATCGAGCGTCGTCTTGAGCTCCCCCGCGCGCAGCGCCTGCTGGATGCAGCGCGCGATTCGACGCGACCGCCGTTCGTCGCCGTAATGGTAGATGATGTCGGCCAGCTCCTCGTTGTCGAGCCGCTCGATCAACTCGAGTGCGGTCTCCCCGCCGACGTCGCCCATTCGCATGTCGATGGGGCCTTCCGTGCGGAAACTCATGCCGCGAGTGGGATCCTCGAGCTGCGGCGAGCTCACCCCGAGATCGGCCACGATGCCGTCGACGCTGGTCAGGTCCATGGCCGAAAGATGTTGCTCGAGTTCGGAGAAACGGCCGCGCACGAATTGGACGGCTCCCGCGAAGCCGGCCAGACGCCCCTCGGCGGCCTCGATCGCGCGAGGGTCTTGATCGATGCCTACGATTCGCGCACCCGGCGCCACGTCGAGGATGGCCTCGCTGTGTCCGCCCCCGCCCATCGTGGCGTCGACATAGATGCCTCCCTCACTTGGCGCGAGCGCCGCGAGAACCTCGTCGCGGAGTACCGTCGCGTGTCCGAAAGGCATTCGACGACCACGAAGAACATCGTCGGGCATGATGTTCATATCCTCAGTTGCTCCGCGACGGCTCGCCGGAAGCTGGCTCGCTCCTCGGCCGTCATGGCTTGCACTTCGTTCCATTTCTCTCGAGCCCATAGTTCGACCATCTGACCCATACCCGCCCAGAGCACGTCTTTTTGGAGCATCGCGTGCTCCCGCAAGGAGTTGGGCACGAGCACCCGACCGTGTTTGTCGACCTCGCATTCGACCGCGGCGGATACATAGAGGCGGCGCAGCTTGATGACGTTCGGCTCGAACTGAGGGAGCGCTGCGATCTTTGCCTCGAATTCCTCCCATGCCTTCATCGGGAAAAGATGAAGACAAGCGTCGAAGGGCGAAGGCGTCAGGACCATGCGCTCGTCGCCCGTGGCCGCGAGTACGTCGCGAAAGCGCGACGGCAGGCTCGTGCGCCCTTTGGCGTCGATTGCGTGCTCGAAATGTCCTCGGAACATGTTTCCGCGGCCTTAACTGCCACTCTGCGGGCGCCTGAGGCACTCTTTGCCACTTTATCCCACGAACCTTGGCCAAGCTACGGGGGAAACCTACGCGGTGTCAATAGTTTGCGAGCGAGGTCATCCTTTTGCTCGTTTTCCGCCGGGAACGTAAGTGGTGTACGCGAAGAGCCACGCCACTCGCGGGCAGCGCGCGCTACCGCAGGGCTATTCGCTCAGCGTGTTCCGCCAGCTCGAATCCGGTGGACCGGCGCCGAAAGGGGAAAGCGTCTTCACTCGAATCGTTGGCGCGCCCGACGGCGCTCAGGTTCGGGCGGGCATTCTCGCGAAATGCCAAGAAGGCCAACACGACGCGATCGCGAAGGGCCTTCTTACCGCCGCGTCTCTAGCATTACTGCGTCAGATCTTGCCTATGACAGATCACGATCGGCAATTGCCGCATGTCGGCCAGGTAAATTACGGCGAGGCCGTCGGAGTTGGGCCACTAAACTGGAATGGCCGTCAGGCCTCGCCTCTGCAGCTTCGCCGCTAGCCGGTTCCGCCTGTCCGGTCAGTAGTTTAGGGGGCTTATGGCTACTCCGATGAAACGATCTGGTAGCGAGGATCTGACGCAGTAATGCTAGCGACAGCGATCCAGCACAATCCGAGTTCGCCGAGCGCTACCAGCACGACCTCGCTTTCAAGCTCGGCGCCGACTCCGTTGTCTGGGCATATGCCAATGGTCAGCTCACCGAAATCCAAAACCAACTGCCCCGGCGCCCGGAGCTTGGTGGAAACATCGCGTCCCAGTGATCAAAAAAACTAGAAAATCCCCGCCTCCTCGCCTCCCTGTGAATTCTTCCCCACCAGTCAGAATGGCGGGATCATCGGTACGGTCAGCTGAGGGCGACAGGAATCAGACGGCGATAATGCCGCGGCGGCGAGCGGGGCCCACAGGCGAAAGGCCAAAGATACGAGGAGGCGAGAAGTCCCAGCGTCATCCTTTGCAGATGTCGAGCGCACGGAATAGCCTCGAAGTGGGCTGAGTCAGGAGAGACGATGGACGAATGAACAAAGATCGTGGGCCTGTTGCCCCTTCGCACGAACCGACACTCGAGAGCGAGGCGAACGGCTCGGACCACCACGAAACGTTGCCAGACGTCGGTGATTCGACGAGGGGCGCCACTCCGCAAATCGGTGGGTCGGGTACGCGAAGCAATGACGTGGCCGGTCAGGCGGCCCAGGTCAGCTACAGGGACTTGCCGGCAAGCGATCGCCAGTTCTTGCTCGAAGAGGAAGAGCACGCCTCCGCCATTCTTCGCCTTCGAAAGGGAACGGCGATTGGATTCTGGACGTGGAGCTTGTTCGGTATCGCGGATTGGGTGGTCGTTTCGTTTATCGAACCCGGTAGTTTGATCCGCTATTACTCGCTCCGCGCGCTCGGGTGCCTGGTCATCTTCGCAGGCTGGGTACGCCTTCGTTCCAAACCGCCCCCTTCTCGGCGTCTACTCTGGGCTATCGACTTCACGGCATACACAACGGTGTCGGTACTCGTCTCGCTCATGTGCGTCGAGTTCCGCGGGATCACGAGCCCATATTACGGGGGCGTTCTCACGGTGCTGGTCGCTAGAAGTGTCATCATGCCTCAAGGCTGGAAGCACGCCCCGCTTCTGCTCGCGGGACCGACTCTGGCTTATCCTGTAACGCTCTTGATTGCTGCAACGCTCTCACCATCCCTTGCTGCCCAGTTTCGTGATCCACGCGCCGTTGCCACATTCATCCTAAGCGTCATCTTCGTGTTCGCATCGTACGGCTTCATGGTCTTCGGAGGCCGCGCTCTTTGGGCTTTGCGAAGAAAAGTATTCGAAGAACGGATCCTGGGCCGCTACCGGCTGAAGCGCAGCGTTGGGGCGGGGGGAATGGGCGAGGTGTGGATCGCCTACGACGGTGCTCTCAAACGTGACGTTGCCATCAAGATTCTTCACCCAACCGCAATGGCATCCTCACAGAGTGGGAATGCCGTTGCACGGTTCGAGCGAGAGGTGCACGCCACTGCCGCTCTCACCCATCCGAACACCATCCGCATCTTTGATTATGGCGTAACGGAGGACGGCCTCTGGTACTATGCAATGGAGCTGCTCGAGGGCGAGGACCTCGCTGCCGTGGTTCGACATGAGGGGCCGCTCACGCCACGGCGGGCGACTCACATCATGACCCAGGCAGCGCGAGCCCTCGCCGAGGCACACGCACATGGAATCGTTCATCGCGACGTCAAGCCGGAGAATCTGTTTCTCGCATCTCTCGATGGAGAGAAAGATTTCGTCAAGGTATTGGATTTTGGCATCGCCAGGCTAGCCGATACTGAGCCGGACTCCACACTCACCAGTACCGGGACGATACTTGGTACACCTGCGTACATGTCGCCTGAGGGTGCTGAAGGAAAGCCGACGTCCGTAGCATCGGATATCTACTCGCTCGGCGCGGTGCTCTACTTCCTCGTGACCGCGTCGCCGCCGTTCGAAGGCCAAAACCGCGGTGCTCTCTTGTTTGCTCACTTGCACGAGGATCCGGTACCACCTTCGGCCAGGGTGGGGCGTCCGCTGCCGCGCGAGCTGGAGCAGGTGATCATGCAATGTCTGCAAAAGGACCCCGCTGCGCGCTTCGCATCAGCAAACGATCTCGCTGCCGCCCTTTCGGCTTGCCGTGAGGCCCCAGCGCTGCCTTGACCCACCGGGCGAAGTTCGGCGTGCACGTTTCGGTCCTGCAGACCAACCATTACGGCGCTCGGCCTGCGGCGATTTTCGATCGCACGGAGGCGAGCCATCGGGTCGCCTCCGCTTGGATCGCGGCGTCATCCTGATCGAGGTTCACGTCACACGGCCGCCCCACCAGCTTCTCGAGCGCCTCCCGGGCGAAGTAGCGGACGAGCGGGTAGCGATTCACGAGCTGACCCGCGACGGGAAGGAGCGCGCCGCTCATTCGATGCTCGCCGAGCACATGGATCGCGGTCGCCTGTTCGTGGGCCTTGCCGCGCGCGAGCGTCGCCAGGAGGGGTGACGCGTCGAGCTCGCCGTAGAGGGCGACGAGCTTCTCGCGATCGTAACGCTTTCCCCAAAAGCGCTCCATCGCGCCGACGAGCTCCCCTACGCTCTTGTCGGCGTGACAGAGGGCACACTCGAGGGGGCGATCTTCCTCGACGCGCGCGCGATCGGTCGGCGAGCCGATGCGGTGGTAACGAGTGAGATTATATCCGAGTCCCATGTTCTTCTTGGGCATGTGACATTCGATGCAGACCGCACCGGCTCCGGCCGGATCGTGGTGGGAGTGCTGTGCGAGCTTGCCGCGTTCCTCGAACTCGCCATGACAGCGCAGACAAACGGCGTTACCCGACGAGGTCTCGAGAAAACGCAGCTTCTCGGGCGCATCGGCGGCGTGTGGATCGTGGCAGGCCGCACAGGACAACGCAGTCGTACAGCCTCCGAGCAAAAAATCGCGCGCCTCACCCGAGCTGATGTGGCTTCCGCCAGCGTCGCCGTTGCGCTCTCCTCCCTCCCAAGTGAATGGATAACGTGAAAAGAGCACCTGATGACAACGCGCGCAGGTTCGATTGATGCTGCGGACCTCGGAGGTCGCGCGTTTGGCGATTTCCCAGCGAGACGGCATCACCTGCACGAACGTGCTTCGGATCGCGAAGCTCGGCTTCTGCTTCACGTCGGCGACGTGCTGGCGACTACCGCCGTGGCACGACTCGCACCCGATTCCGATCTCCACCAGATGCGACGCGTCGAATCCCGTTTTCGTGGCGCGTATCAGTGCGGCGAGCGCGCCTGGCACATCCGTTCGTCGCGCCGCCACGTCCTCTCTCGAGAGAAACCGCAGCTCGTCGGCTGCGGCCCGGACGAGGTCCTCTTCACTCGTGATGGAGAGCGCGGCCCGGCGCTGCCTCGGCAGAAGACGGTCGACCACTTCCCCCTGGTAGCCGGGCGCGGAAGGCCCGAGAAGCTCCCCGAGGAGACTCGAAAAGTACGGCGCCGTATTGTGGCAGAAGATGCACGTCTGATTCCAGATGCCGCCCGCTTTCAGGCCCGGTCGTTCGCCGACCATCACCGAATACCCTTTGAGGCGAAAGGAGGGGGGCGAATAGACGAAAGTGACCGGCAGAATGAGCTCATCCTTCGCGCTATTCAGGACCGGCGCTCCTCTGCGCGCCTCCGCAACCTCGACGCCGGCGAAATCTTCGCGGTAGCGGCCTCCAATCACCCGCGTCACCCGGTAGACGTGATCGCCGAAAGAGCGCGACGAGATCGCGACGAAGCGATCGTTGGCGGCGCGCGTCAGCTTGACGGCATCCTCCTTGAAGCGAAATGTACGCCCGTCGAAAGGGGCCCGGAGGTCGGCGGTCTCGGCGACGCGGGTCATTCGGTGCATTGGTGAGCTCGTCCACGCTCGATAGATATCCTGATGGCACGGCTCGCAAGATCGCGATCCGGCGTAATCGGCGCGGGCGATGTTGCTGGTCACGTAGCCGTCGCGCGAAGAATCGCTCGGCCGAGGCCGCCCCGACGACGGCAGCCGTGACCCACCGCAGGCGACGATGAGCGTGCCAAGCAAAAAAGAGACGAGCGGCCAAAAGTCCGACCGGTTCTCCCGAAAGCCCACCACCTGCCCAGGCTATCGCTCCACGGCAAAGGGAGCTATGGCCAAGAACTTACCGACCCGACTTCGTTTCGGTGCGGCAGTCCGCGTCCTGCCAGGCGACTTTGCGCAAGAGGTCCCGCAAGAGACGCCGTTCGGACTCCGAGAGAGGCTCGAATGCCTGCTCGACCGCTTGCGCAACCTCGGGCAACGCCGTGTCGAATCGCCGCCTGCCGCGCGGCGTGACCGCCACATGGACCTTTCGACGGTCGCGCGGATCACGACTGCGCAGCACATCCCCTCGTTTTTCGAGCTCGTCCAGCAGGCGCGACACACCGGCCGGATGTTGCGCGATCGCG
>DASWDH010000001.1:0-3353 GCA_036395495.1 Polyangiaceae bacterium | reverse complement strand
GGCCTTCACAAGCTTGCCGAGCTCAGCCAGAAATTCGTCGATATCCCGAAACGAGCGATAGACGCTTGCAAACCGCACGTAGGCAACTTCGTCCGCCTCGCGCAGCTTGGCCATCGCTTTTTCGCCGATGAGCGCCGAGCTGACCTCCTTGTCGCCGCGGTCTTGCAGGTCGCGCTCGATGGCGTCGGCAATGGCGTCGATCTGCTCCACGCTGACGGGGCGCTTGTTGCAAGAGGCGAGCAGCCCCCGAATGAGCTTACCGCGGTCGAATTTCTCTCGTCGTCCGTCTTTCTTGACGACCGACGGCAGGATTTCGTCCACCCGCTCGTAGGTCGTGAACCTGCGCTCACAGCCCTCGCACGAGCGGCGGCGGCGGATGAGTTCCCCGGTCGCCGAAACGCGGGAGTCGACGACGCTGCTGTCCGGATGGCCGCAGAACGGGCACTTCATCTCGCGTTCCGGAGCTACGACGAGAACCGCGAGAGAAGAAGCGACGCGTTCGTTCCGCCGAAACCGAAGGAGTTACTCATCGCGTGCTGGATTCTTTTCTCTCGCGCCGCGTTGGGCACATAGTCGAGCTTACACTCGGGATCCGGATCATCGAGGTTGATTGTCGGAGGAACCACGCCCTTCGCGAGTGCGAGCGCGGAGAGGGCTGCTTCGACCGCGCCCGCTCCACCGAGAAGGTGGCCCATCATGGACTTGGTCGACGAAACCCAGAGCTTCTTGGAAGTCGCGTGCTCACCGAATACCCGCTCGATCGCGCGCGACTCTTGAATGTCCCCCTGCGGCGTGGAAGTGCCGTGCGCATTGATGTAGTCGATCTGGTTCGGGTTGAGCTTCGCGTCGGCGAGC
The DNA here is from genome assembly GCA_036395495.1 of Polyangiaceae bacterium. Classification (GTDB taxonomy): domain Bacteria; phylum Myxococcota_A; class Polyangia; order Polyangiales; family Polyangiaceae; genus DASWDH01. Next base: position 2,498 of record DASWDH010000001.1, on the reverse strand, counting down.
GCCATGCGCATGGCACTCTGCGCGCCCGCGCCGTCGGGAGCGGGCTGCGTGAGGTGGTGGGCGTCGCTCGTAGCACCGTATCCGGTGACCTCGGCGTAGATCGTGGCTCCGCGCCGCTTGGCGCGGGTCAGCGATTCGAGGATGAGGGTGCCTGCCCCCTCGCCGATCACGAAGCCATCGCGCCCCTTGTCGAAAGGCCGACTGGAGCCGGCCGGATCGTCGTTGCGCCGCGAGAGCGCGAACATCGCGCAAAAGCCTCCCACGCCGAGACCGGTGATCGTCGATTCCGCACCACCCGCGATCATGAGATCGGTGCGGCCACGCCGGATCCATTCGTAAGCTTCGCCGATCGAATGCGCCGAAGACGAGCAGGCGCTCGTGTTGCAGTAGCTAGGACCCCGCAGGCCGAGCGCGATCGAGACCTGCCCCGCCGCAAGATTGGCGATCACCGAAGGGATGAAGTAGGGGCTGATGCGACTCGGACCTTTGTCGAGCAGCGTTCGCCCCATCGCCTCGATGACCTCGAGCCCTCCCAGTCCGACGCCGATGAAGCAGCCCGCTATTTCGCGGTCCTCGTCGGATAACTCGAGGTGCCCATCCTGCATGGCGAGCTTGCTCGCCGCCATCGAGAGCTGGATGAAGCGAGCCATCTCCTTCAGCTTTTTTTTCTCGATGAACTGCGTCGGCTCGAAGTTCTTCACCTCACCGGCGATCCGCGACGAGTAGGCAGACGCGTCGAAAAGCGAGATGGTGGCGATGGCCGGCCGCCCCTCCACGATCGATCGCCACGATTCGGCGGTACCAATCGCGTTGGGTGTGACAAGCCCGATTCCGGTTATGACGACTCGTTCCATGGATGTACGCGGTCAGCGGAGCTGCTGAAGTGTGAAATAGGGGGCCGCTAAGAGCAACTCGGATGGGCTCGGCCGAGCCGAACCCCCCGGGCTGTGCTGCGGAGCGGTCCTACTTCTTCGCGTTTTTTTCGATGTAATCGATCGCGTCTTGGACCGTCCGGATCTTTTCCGTGTCTTCGTCCGGAATGTCGATTTCGAACGCTTCTTCGAACGCGAGAACCAATTCGACGAGCCCTAACGAGTCGGCCCCCAAATCGTCGATGAAAGTGGACTCAGGCTTGATGTCCTTCTCCTCGACATCGAGCTGATCCTTGATGATTCGTCGAACCTCGGCCGCAATGTCCCGACCTTCTGCCATAGCTAGCACCTTCCCATGATCGACTCCGGTGCTTTGCTTCATCCGGAGTGGCCGCCCTCTACTCCAACCGCGGCGCCGATGCACGTCCGTTTCGACGCGCAGTCCATTTCGCACCAATGCTGTGCTGCGTCACATGTACATACCGCCGTTTACCCTCAGGACTTGTCCCGTAACATAAGCGGCTTCATCCGAAGCCAAATAGACGACAGCGGTCGCGATCTCGCGTGCCGTGGCAACACGGCCCAGCGGCACCGCCTTCAGCATGGCCTCTCGCTGCTCGGGCGTGAGCGCCTGGGTCATGTCGGTATCGACGAACCCGGGAGTGACCGCATTGACGGTGATACCACGCGTGACGTACTCGCGCGCCAAGCTTTTCGCGAGCCCCAAAAGAGCTGCTTTCGACGCGCTGTAGGCGCTCTGTCCCGCGTTGCCGGTTTCACCGACGACGCTGGAAACGAACACCAGACGCCCCGTTCGCGCGCGCATCATCACCCGCGTGGCCGCGCGAGCCAGAGAGAAAGCACCTCCGACGTTTACGGCCAGGGTTCGGTCGATATCCTCGGGTTTTAGTCGGAGCAAGAGGGCGTCGATCGAGATTCCCGCGTTGGAGACCGCGATGTCGAGACGCCCATGACGCTTCGCGGCACTCGCCACGGCTTCTTCCGACGCCTGAGGATTGGCCACATCGAATCCGAGGATCTCGGCCTTGCCGCCCTTAGCAACGATGGCATCGGCGACTTCTCTAGCTTGTGCCTCGCCGCGCACGTAGTTGATGATGACCGTTGCTCCCTGCTCGGCGAGCGCCTCGGCGATGGCGCGGCCGATGCCTCGCGAGGCACCCGTCACGATCGCGACCTTGCTATCGAGGCTGAACATGAGGGGGGCCGATCTACCACAAAAGGGGGCCGGTGCGCTCGAATGGCTCAGGAGAGGAATTTGCTTGCCGCCTCGATACCCTCGGGCGTACCGACCGACAGCACCTCGATCTCCTTGGCGATTCGGCGTATCAGCCCGGCCAGCACCTTGCCGGGCCCGATTTCGAGAATGTGCGTCACGCCGTCGCTCGCCATGGCCCGCACCGTCTCTTCCCAGCGCACCGGATGGTCGACCTGCTGCACGAGCAGCTCCTTGATGCGGGTGTCGTCGCGGTTCGGACGCGCATCGACGTTGGGGATGACCAGAAACTCGAGGGCTGCGACGGGTACCTCCTGCAGGCGCTCGCCGAGCTTTTTCGCCGCCGGGGCCATCAGCGAACAGTGGAAGGGGGCGCTCACTTTGAGCGGCAC